>NZ_JBEYJU010000010.1:0-150709 GCF_040703965.1 Streptomyces sp. NPDC006655
CCGGCTGCTGTCGGGGCGCGGCGCTCACGTACGCCTGCTGCGTGCGTGCCGGGCGTCGCGACGCCGCGGAGATCCATCAGAAGGGCCCTGGGGCGTCAGCCGGCCACGGGGGTGGCCATGTAGGTGCGTCTGAGGAAGCGCAGCAGCGCCTTCGACTCGAACTGCACCACCGAGGTGCCGTGGTCGGAGTGGAACTCCACCACGGCCTGCACCCGTCCGAGCGGCCACACCCGGACGTCGCCGCTCTCCGCCGGGGTCCTGAGACCCTGCTCCAGGAGCGAGCGCGAGAAGGTCCACTCGTCCGTGCCGGGCAGGCCGACCCGTACCGACCGCGGATCCGCGTCGGGGTCGTACCGCAGGACGACGGGTACCGCGGGCGGCTCGTCCCGGGCGTCCTCGCCCGTGACGATGTGGGCGCGCGCGTACTGCTCGACTACAGACATCGGACTGCCCTCTACGCTCCGTGATCCCTGCGAAGACCATGCATCCGCTTCCTCTCCAATGTCGCACATTTTCCGGAATGCGCTTGCGGAGGGTCACGGGTTTCCCGCTCAGCAAAGATCCTGCGCACCTTGGACGTGACCGTCCTCATGGTCACGCATGACCTGCCCTACGCCCGCGAGCGGTGCCCGGGCACCCTGATCCCGAGCGGCGGCGCGATCGCCGACGACGGCCCCACCGGCGAACTCCGCTCCGGCGAGGCCCCGTTGCGGGGCCGCCGACTGGACCGCCCCTTCGGTTCCGACCCCCGCGCGGCGACGACGCGACGCCAGGAGATGTGACGCGTTTCCGTGACGGCCGTCCCGCACATGCCCGCGTCCGTGACAATGGGCACGTGACGACAGAAGAGGACGCCAGGGTGCCGCGCCTGGACGACCAGCTGTGCTTCGCGCTGTACGCCGCGCAGCGTGCCGTGACCGCCGCCTACCGCCCGCTCCTCGACGAACTGGGGCTCACCTACCCGCAGTACCTGGTGCTGCTGGTCCTGTGGGAGCGGGGCGAGACCACGGTGAAGGAGCTGGCCGGCGCGCTGCGCCTCGACTACGGCACGGTCTCACCCCTGCTCAAGCGGCTGGAAGCGGCCGGCCTGGTCCGCAGGGAGCGCTCGGAGCAGGACGAGCGCTCGGTGCTGGTCGCGTGCACCGCGCGCGCGGAGGAGCTGCGCGAGCGCGCGGCGCGCATACCGGGCGCGCTGCTCACGACGACGGGGCTGGGCGGGGCGCAGGTGGCGCGGCTGCGCGAGGAGCTGCGCGAACTCGCGGACCGGGCCGGCCGGTCGGCCTGGCACCAGGTGTAGCCCCCGCCTGTTACCCGCGGTTTCCACCCCCCTGCTCGTCACAGCCCTTCCTACTGGTCGGTACCTTGTGCACGATGTGCTTGCACACTTCTGTGTTGCCCACCACCGTTTCCGCTCTGGGGGAGGTCCCGCCGTGCTCGAAGGCGCCACCGTCGACACCCGTCCGACGAAGATCATGTATGTCGCGGAGGCGACCGCGCACGGCGGCCGGGACGGGTATGTGACCAGTCAGGACGGCCGTATCGACCTCAAGGTCGCGATGCCGCCGGAGCTGGGCGGCGACGGGAACGGCACCAACCCGGAGCAGTTGTTCGCGGCCGGCTACAGCTCCTGCTTCCACAACGCGCTGATCCTCGTCGGCAACCGCTCCGGCTACGACCTCACCGGCTCCACGGTCGCCGCGAAGGTCGGCATCGGCCCCAACAAGCAGCGCGGCTACGGCCTGGCGGTCGCCCTCAGCGTCTCGCTGCCGGTGCTGGACGCGGACGTCGCGGCGAAGCTGGTGGACGCCGCCCACGAGGTCTGCCCGTACTCGAACGCGACCCGCGGGAACATCGACGTGACGATCGTGCTTGGTTGAGAGAGGAAACGACAGCAGGCGGCAGGAGTACGGACGTGGACGTGAACGGCACTGTGGCCGAGGGCTTCGAGCCGGTGCGGGACGCGTTCGCCCGGAACTTCGAACTGCTGGGGGACCGCGGCGCGGCGGTGGCCGTCTACCGGGACGGCCACCGGGTCGTCGACCTGTGGGCGGGTACGAAGGACGTCGACGGCGCCGCGCCCTGGGAGCGGGGCACCGCGCAGATCGTGCGCTCGGCCACCAAGGGCGTGGCCGCCGCCGCCCTGCTGCTCCTGTCACAGCGCGGGGAACTGGACCTGGACGCCCCGGTGGGCGAGTACTGGCCGGAGTTCAAGGCCGCGGGCAAGGAGCGCACGCTGGTACGGCAGCTCCTCGCGCACCGCGCGGGCGTGCCGGTGCTGGACCGGCCCCTGACGCCCGAGGAGGCCGCCGACCCCGAGGTGGGCGCGGCGGCGGTGGCCGCGCAGGCGCCGGTGTGGGAACCGGGCACCGACCACGGTTACCACGCGCAGACCTTCAGCTGGCTGACCGGCGAGCTGGTACGGCGGGTGACCGGGCGCGGCGTCGGCGCGTGGATCGCGGACGAGATCGCCCGGCCGGTCGGCGCCGACCTGTGGCTCGGGCTGCCCGAGGCCGAGCGGGCACGCGTGGGGCGGGTCGGGCCGGTGGCCGCGCCGGAGGCCGCCGGCGGGCTGCGGACCCGGCCGAAGCGGGCCGTGTCCGAGGCGTACGCCGACCCCGGATCGCTGACCCGGCGGGCGTTCGGCGCGATCAGCCCGCTCCCGGACGAGAACGACCCCGGCTACCGCGCGGCCGCCCTCCCCGCCTCCAACGGCATCGCCACCGCCGACGGCCTGGCCCGCTTCTACGCCGCCCTGATCGGCGAGGTCGACGGCGGCCGCCGGCTGTTCACCCCGGAGACCGTGGAGCTGGCCCGTGCCGAGCAGTCCGCGGGGCCCGACCGCGTCCTGGTGGTCGCCACCCGCTTCGGACTCGGCTACATGCTGCACGGCAGCGCCTCACCGATGCTCTCCCCGGCCTCCTTCGGCCACCCGGGCCGCGGCGGCTCGCTGGCCTTCGCGGACCCCGCCTCGGGCCTCGCCTTCGGCTACGTCACCAACGGCTTCCGCAAGAGCGTGACAGCGGACCCACGGGCCCAGGCCCTGGTACGGGCGGTACGCACGGCGCTGTCTTGACATGCTCCTCACCCTGAAGGGCGAGGATTCTGGCCTTCCCGACTGGTTGCTGTGCCGCTACGCGGCACGGTTTCCGGTCGGGAATCCGTGGCTTCCTGTTTCTTCGCGCTGTGCCAGAACGGGTTCTGGTCTTACCGGCGCTCCGCAGGCAGATGCCGCCAGTCCGGCGGCCGTCTTGATGTTGAGTGCGGCGTTGTGGTCCCGGTCTTGGGTCGTGCCGCAGGCGGCACAGGTCCACTCCCGGACGGACAGTGCTTTGGGCCCGTCCACCACGCCACAGGTTGAGCAGGTCTGGGAGGTCGGCTCGAAACGGCCGATCTTCACCAGAGTGCGTCCATACCGTGCCGCCTTGTACTCCAGCATGGCCACGAACTGCGACCAGCCGGCGTCGTGCACGGACTTCGCCAGCCGAGTGCGTGCCAGCCCCGTCACCGACAGGTCTTCCACGGCGATCCCTTGGTTCTCGGAGGTCAGCCGGGTGGAGAGCTGGTGGTGGAACTCTTTGCGGGCGTCGGTGACCTTGGCGTGGGCGCGGGCGACCTTCAGGCGGGCCTTGGCGCGGTTCCTGGATCCCTTCTGTTTGCGGGACAGCTCGCGCTGGGCCTTCTTCAGCTTCTTCTCCGCCCGGCGCAGGAACCGGGGGGAGTCGATCTTCTCGCCGGTGGACAGCACGGCGAAGTGGGCGAGTCCGAGGTCGATGCCGATGGCCTGGCCGGTGTCGGGCATCGCTGCCGCGTCGGCGGCGGGGTCGGTATCGATGACGAACGAGGCGAAGAATCTGCCCGCGGCGTCCTTGATCACGGTGACGGAGGTGGGAGCGGTAGGCAGGGTGCGGGACCATTCCACCTTCACCGCGCCGATCTTCGGCAGGTCCAGCCGTCCGCTGTCGGTGATCTTCCAGCGTGCGTTCGCGGTGAACCGGATCGCCTGGCGGTTGTCCTTGCGGGACTTGAAGCGGGGCGGGCCCAGTCCCGGGCCCTTGCGGGTGCCCTTGATGGAGGCGAAGAAGTTCTTGTAGGCGGTCTCGGCGTCGCGCAGGGACTGCTGCAGGACGGCCGAGGAGACCTCACCCAGCCAGGACCGCTCCACGGTCTGTTTCGCCTGCGTGATCAGCTTCTTCGAAAGCTCGCCAGCCTTCGGGGAGACATCGCCCGCCTTCCGGGCGTCCTCGCTGGCGCGCACGCAGTCGTTGAACACGACGCGCGCGCACCCGAACGCCTTCGCCAGCGCGATCCGCTGACCGGCGTCCGGGTACAACCTGAAGGCGTACCGGAGCTGCATGACGAGCACAGGAGGCATACCGAACAAGCGCCGTCACCGAGAACATACGAGCGAAGCGTCACCGTCGCCGAGCAGGGTCCGGCTCCGCCGGAACGACACCGCGACGCTCCCCGTCGCACCCACCTGTTTCGCTTCACCCCCGGCGTGAACGCCGGAGCACTGCGAATGAATCCAGGTAGCACCGGCGCGCAGCCCCGGACCGGCCCCGGGCCGTCACACGTTGATCGGGTGTGAGTGGCGGCCCGAGTCCGCGTCTATCTCGCCGTGCGCCTTGGTCAGCAGCTGCATGGCCAGTTCGTTCAGGGCGCGGGCGCCGGCGATCTCCTCGCCGACCCTCGGCTGGTTGTTGTCGGAGTCGTGCCGGCTCGCGTGGCCGTGCGCGCGTACCTCGGTGCCGTCGGGCAGGCGGACCAGGGCCACCGCGCGCGTGTGCGTCGCGTCCTCCAGGAACTCCAGCTCCACATGCCATCCCACAGCGGTTCGCATCATGAGCACCACCTTTCCGGAATCGCTGCTTCCAGGGTGCTCCCGAGGGACCCGGGCCGTCACGTCGGCTCGGGCCTACTCCTTGTCGAAGCTGGCGAAGTACGCGGCGGCCATGTCCTCGTCGGCGTGACCCCGGGCGGCGGCCCGCGCGAAGCGTTCGGCCGCGGCCTCGGCGACGTCGAGGCGCACGCCGTTGCCCGCACCAGCGGCGACGATCAGCCGGGCGTCCTTCTCCGCGGTGTCCACCGCGAAGGACGGCGGGGTCAGTGCGCCGTCGAGGATCAGCTTGGCCTTGGCCCGCAGGTAGCCCATGTCGAGCGGGCCGCCCTCGATGATGTCGAAGAAGTCCTGCGGGTCGACGCCGAGGGCCTGGGCCAGCGCCACCACCTCACCGGTCGCCGCGGTGGCCGCGATCACCCAGCTGTTGGCGACCAGCTTGAGCCGGGTCGCGGCCGCGGACGAGCCGTCGTCCCCGGTCCACAGCGTGCGGGCGCCGACGGCGTCGAAGACCGGCGCGAGCGTCTCGCGGCCCTGCTCGGGCCCGGCGGCCAGGACGGTGAGCTGTCCGGCCTCGGCGGGCTGGCGGGTGCCGAGCACCGGGGCGTCGTAGAAGACCAGGCCGTGCTCGCTCGCGAACGCGGCCAGGTCGGAGATCTGGTCGAGGCCCGCGGTGGTCGACTGGACCCAGAGCAGGCCGGGGCGCAGCGCCTGGGCGGCCTCGCGCAGGGCTGCCAGGGCGGTGGCACCGTCGTACAGCATGGTCAGCACGACGTCGGCGCCCTCGACGGCCTCGGCCGGGGTGCCGGTGACCCGGGCGCCGTCGGCCGCGAGCGGCTCGGCCTTGGCGCGGGTGCGGTTCCAGGCGCGGACCGGATGCCCGGCCTTCAGGAGGTTGCGGGCCATCGCCGCACCCATGATGCCGGTGCCCAGCACGGCGACGGTCGGCTTGTCGGTCATGACGTCTCCCTGTCCTCGTACGTTCCGCAGGCCAGCTTGGCGCACGGCGGTCGGCTGCGCGCGACGCCTACCCGCTGCGGACCGGAAGACACAGGGGACCCCGGCGGCGCGGCCGGGGTCCCCTGGGGTGCGGGCGGGATCAGCCGTCGTTCTCCGAGGAGGGCAGGTAGGCGCCCGGGACCTCGTCCGGCGTGTAGATCTTCTTGTCACCCGGGTACGGCTTGGTCCAGTTGTGGGTCTGGTACCAGGTCCAGCGGTTCATCTGGGTGGGGTTGGCGTAGTCCGGCACCGCGTTCTTGCCGGTCAGCCGCTGGTGCGTGGCCCAGCTCTGCCACTGCGCCGCGACCTGCCTCTCGGCCGCCGGCACCGACACCGACGTCGGCGCGGCGGCCACCCTGGTGTCCTGGGCCGCCGGGGTGTCCGAGCCACAGGCCGGCTGCGGGTTCACGCCGAGGGTGAGCGAGGTCCGGTTGGGGACCGCCGTGAACGGGGTGTCGTCCGCCTTGCCGGTGAACGCCCCGTACATCGGGGTGGCCGCGCTGTCGAGCTGGTTCATCGGGTGGATCCCGAGGATCTGCTCGATGGTGCGGACCATGGTGATCTGCGAGTAGTAGTGGTCGTCGACCGTGCCGTGCTGCGCGTACGGGCTGATGACCTGGACCGGGGCACGGTGGCCGTCGACGTGGTCGAGACCGGCCTGGGAGTCGTCCTCGACGACGAAGATCGCCGAGTCCTTCCAGTACGTGCTGTGGGTGATCTCGTCGACCATCCGGCCGACCGCGAGGTCGTTGTCGGCGACCTCGGCGGCGGCGTTGGCCGGGCCGCCGGTGTGGTCGTTGGAGAACCAGAACATGTTCAGGTTCGCCGGGCCGTTCTTCTCGAAGTCCTGCTTCCAGATCTGCTCTTTGTAGATGTCCGGGACGCTGAGGTCGAAGAGCGGGAAGCCCTGCACCGACACGTCGTTGAGCGAGGGGATCGCCGAGCCCGTCTTGATGGGGTAGGCGGTCGAGGCGCCGGTCGCGGCCATGTTCTTGCTGTCGCAGTACAGGTTCTGCCAGGTCGCCCCGGCCGGCTTGGTCTCGTCCGACTGGAACTCGCCGAAGTCCTTCACGGACTTGCCGGCCGCCTGAGCACCGGTCCAGATGAAACCGGTCTTCTGGTGTCCGAGGACGTCGTCCTCGGTGTCGTAGCTGCGCGTGTACTCGCCGGCCGACGACTCGGTGTACTCCGGGTTGTCCGACTGCATCAGCCAGTTGTGGCCCTCGGCGGAGTTGGTGCCGATGTCGTAGAAGTTGTCGTACAGCCCGAACTGCTGGGCCAGCGCGTGCTGGTTCGGCGTGACGTTCGCGCCGAACTGGGTGAGCTTGGAGTCGCCGTTGCCCTGCGGGAGGTCGCCGAAGACCTGGTCGTAGGTGCGGTTCTCCTTGACGAGCAGGAAGACGTGCTTGATCGTCGAGGGGTCGCCGATCCGCTTCGGGACCGGGACGGCCTTGGCGTGGCCGTAGCCCCTGGCGGTCTTCACCGAGCCGGCGGTCCAGCCGTTCTGCCTGAAGACCTTGGCCGTCTCGGACCTGACGACCTGGTCGCCGGGGAGCGTGAACCGGGTGAGGCTCGACGTGGTGTCGTGCGTGTTGTGGCCGGCCGCGTCCGGGCGCAGCGCGTCGACACCGCGGGTGTTGGCGACGACGATCTTCTTCCCGTCGGCGAAGACCCCGGACGGGTAGTAGTCCGTCGGGAGCAGGCCGACGTAACGGGCCGGCATCTGCGGGGAGGTGTACCGGTAGACGGCGACGGCGTTGGCGCGGCCGAGCGTGACCAGCAGGCGTCCGTCGTCGGTGAGCGTGACCGCGTTGGGCTCGTAGCCGACCGACGCCTCCGGCCACGGCTGGGTGGCGACGGTCTGGACGACCCGGTCCTTGCGGCTGTCGATGACCGACACGCTGTTGTCGGCGGTGTTGGTGACGAACACCGCGCCCCTGCTCGCGTACACCGCGGTCGGGTGCAGGCCCACGGCGATGGTGCCGACGGCGGCGGACGGGTCCGCGGTGTCGATGACGCTGACGGTGCCGGTGGTGCTGGCCCCGGTCCTCGGGTTCGCCACGACATCGGTGCCGTACGAGTCGATGGTGGTGTCGCCGGCCTTGGCCGGGCGGCCGCCCTCGTTGCTGACGTAGAGCTTGCCGCCGACCAGGGCGATGCCGCGCGGCGCATTGCCGACCGCCCAGGTCTGCTTGATCGTGCCGGTCGCCGCGTCTATCGCGACCACCTTGTTCTGGCCGTTGACCGCGGAGTACACGGTGGAGCCGTCCGCCGAGAAGACGGCCGCGCCCACCAGCGCCTGCTTGGCGCCGTCGGCCGCGATGGTGACGGCCGTCGGGTTGGCGAGGGTGCCGTCGGCGTCGACGGTGAACTTCGTGTAGCCGTTCGCCTGCCCCAGCCACAGCTGCTTGCCGTCGGGCGAGTAGGTCGGGCCCTCCTGGCCGACCGCGCCACTGCTGATCCGCAGGTCGTCCGCCGCGCTGGTGCCGATCTTCTGCTTGACCTGACCGGTGCTCAGGTCCATGACGACCAGGGAGGCGTCGCCGTCGGCGATCGAGGCGGCGAGGTGGGTGCCGTCGGGGCTGACCGTCGACGACATGATCTTGCCGTCGTTGATGACGGTGCGGGTGCCGTAGGGGTTGATGTACTGGTCGGCGGAGACGACCTGGCCGTTGGCGGTGTTCTGCCCCACCTGCTGGGTGCCGAACTGGTACGTCGAGGCGACCGCGGTGCCCGTGACGCCGAGGGCGACGGCGATGCCCGCCGTCACCATCATGGCCCGGCGGCCGACGCGGTGGCCGAACAGGTTGAACTGTCTCGTCTCACTGGTCCGGCGCTGGCGGATTACCTGCACGGAACTGTTCCCTTCAGTGGATGTCGAGCAGATCGACGTTGCCGTCGAACTGCCACAGCGGATTCGGGGCGTCGCCGGTGGAGGTCCGCACGAGGAAGTAACCGTTGACTTCCTTCGGACCGTCACCGTCGGCCACGAACCGCCCGTCCGAGGTGATGTCGAGCTGGTAGATCGCCGTCCCCGTCACCGGGACGCCGGGGAGGTGCCAGCTCACGACGCAACGCCAGTCGTTCCCCGCGCCCTCCTGGGCGGCCTGGCCGTCGCTCTTGGTGCACGCCGCCGTGGCCCCCAACTGCTTCTCGGTGACGGCGGGTCGATGGAGTTCCTGCGTCTGCAGGCGGTAGAGGTGCCCGAAGGCCGTGGCGAGGGACTTCTGCACCTTGTCCTGCCGGATGCCGGAGCCCGTCGAGGGGGTGGCCGCGGCGACCGCCCCGACGGTGACGGCGGTCAGCACCGCCAGCGGCAGCACGCCGAGGACGAGCGCGCGGCGTCCGGAGCCGTCGTCGGCGGGGTTGGTGAAGTCCCGTCGTACGAACAGCACATGGGCGAGGACGGTGGCGAGCGCCGCCCACGCCAGGCTCACCGCGACGCCGGTCAGCAGCGGGGCGAGCTGGGTGGGACTGGTGAACAGGCCGTTCCAGGAGACGAACGCGTAGCCGGGCAGGGCGAGACGCACGGCGACCGGCAGCGGCAGCATCTGGGCGACCGACATCGCGAGCGCGACGACCGGGGGCAGCAGCAGCCCCATCGGGGAACGGCCCAGCGCCACCGAGCCGAGCAGTCCGATCGCGGCCAGGGCCAGGGTCGGGGCGAGGGCGGCGGCCCAGGCGAGCAGGACCCTGACGGCCGTGTCCCCCGGCGTGAGCAGATGGCCGTCCAGCCCGACCAGCGGCCGGTCACCGACCGCCAGCAGTCCGCCGACCGCGCTGGAGCAGGCCAGTCCGGCCACCAGGAGCACGATGACGGTGAGGCTGGCCAGCGACTTCGCCACGAAGATCCGGGTGGGCGAGCGGACCGCGACCAGCAGGTGGCGCCAGGTGCCGAGCCGGTCCTCGGCGGCGAACACGTCACCGGCGACCACCGACGTCAGCAGCGGCAGCGCCCAGGTGCCCGCGAAGCCGAGGATCACCAGCGGTCCGGCCCAGCCGGTCGCGTGCATCCACCGCCCGAACAGCGTGTCGGAGGGGAGCGTGCTCTGCTCGCCGACCCCCGCGACGAACAGCCCCGGAACGAGCCAGCAGGCGAGCACCAGCAGCCGGATCCGCCATTGCGAGACGAGTTTGACCAGTTCGAAGCGGTAGCCGCGGGACACCGGGACCCGGCGCGCGGCGGCCGGCGCCGGCCCGGTGCCGGTGCCGGTGGTGGGGGCGGTGGTCGCGGTCATCGGGCGGCCTCCTGCTGCTCGGTGAGGGCGAGGAAGGCGGCCTCCAACGGCGAGACGACCGGGGCGAGTTCACGGACCGCGACGTCCGCGCGCACGACCTCGGCGACGAGGTGGTCGAGGGCGGGCACCAGGGCGCGGACGACGAGCACGTCGGGGTCCTGTCGTACGCCGCTGCCGTCGACGATCCGGATCCCGGCCGCGTCGCCGGCGATCCGGCGCGCGGTGACCGGGTCGGAGGTGCGCAGCCGGTAGTCGAGTTCGCGGCTCTCGGCGGCGAGTTTGCCGAGCGGACCGGAGAACACGACGCGTCCGGTGGCGAGGATGGTGACCTCGGAGCACAGGGCCTCCAGGTCGTCCATCCGGTGGCTGGAAAGGACCACGGCGGTGCCGTCGGCGGCGAGCCGGTCGAGGACGCCGTGCACGTGTCTCTTCCCGGCCGGGTCCAGGCCGTTGGACGGCTCGTCGAGGACGAGCAGCCGGGGTCCGGTGAGCAGGGCGGCGGCGAGTCCGAGCCGTTGGCGCATGCCGAGCGAGAAGCCGCGGGCCTTGTCGTCGGCGACGTCGGTGAGCCCGGCCTCGCCGAGCACCTCGTCGATGAGCCCCGTCCCGGTGTCCAGACCGCGGAGCGCGGCGAGGGCGGCGAGGTTCTGCCGGGCGGTGAGCGAGGGGTAGAGACCGGGCGCGTCCACGAAGCCGGCGACGCCGTCGGGGGCCGTGAGGGCCCGTTCGACCGGCGTGCCCAGGATCTCGAGGCGGCCGCCGTCGGCGACGGCCAGGCCCAGCAGCAGGCCCAGCAGCGTCGTCTTTCCGGCGCCGTTGGGTCCGACCAGGCCGTGGATCTGACCTTGCGTCACATCCAGGTCGACACCGTCGAGTGCGACGACGTCACCGAAGCACTTGGTGATCCCGCGGGCCCGGACTGCGTGGAGTGTGTCCATGAGTCCCATGCGTCCCTTCTTCCGCAATCCGCAGGGACCTTATGGAGAGCACACAACCCGGACACAGGCGGGCGTCTGAACGTGCGAAGAACGGTTCGTCAAGGCAACGGCAAGTCCGCCGGGCGGCCGGCCGGCACAAGGGCAATACCGGCCGAGGTCGACACGGGCCCGAACCCCGCGGAACCGCACCGACCTCGGCCAGTGCGGGCCGAACCCCGCGGGGCCGCACCGACCTCGGCCAGTGCGGGCCGAACTCCGCGGGGCCGCACCGACCTCGGCCAGTGCGGGCCGAACCCCGCGGAACCGCACCGACCTCGGCCAGTGCGGGCCGAACCCCGCGGAACCGCACCGACCTCGGCCAGTGCGGGCCGAACCCCGCGGAACCGCACCGACCTCGGCCAGTGCGGGCCGAACCCCGCGGGGCCGTCGCGCGCACGGACGCGGGCGGTCCCGGCCGGTGCGGACGTGACGGACACGAGGGGCGAGAATCCCCTCACCCGACCGAAAGCGAAGGTGCCCCGTGAACCGACCGGCCCCACGCCGCGCCACGTCCCTCTACGCGGTCTCCGCGACCTGCGGCGCCCTGGGCGCCCTGCTGTGGATACGGGGGCGGACCGCACCGCCGCGGGTCTACGCGTCCTACCTGGCAGCCGACAGCTACTCGCGGTCCGCGTGGCGGGTGTGGTCACCCGCGGTGCCCGAAACACGCCTCGGCCTGTACCTGGTCGCCGCCGGAGTCACACTGGCCCTGGCCACGCGCCTGCTGTCGTCCCGGCGCGACTGAGGGTCCACCGGCCGACCGGATTGCCTGGCCCCCGGTATGGTCAGCCACCACCAGGTCAAGCAACAATGTGCACAACTCCGGGCCGGGCGTTGCTCCCGTTCCGGACTCTTGCGACCGGAGCGGAGCGACACCATGGCATGGGTAGTGGGAACGAGCGCGTTCTTGGTGCTCCTGCTGATCGCATCGGGCGTCGTCACGCTCCGGACAGGGTGGACCCTGCCCACGGCACGCCGCCACGTCACCAGGCCTCGACTCCACGGTCTTGGTGCCCTGCTCATGGGCATCTCGCTCTTTCTGCAGGGCCTCCTCCACTTTCGAGTCCTGCCGAGCGTTTCCTGGGACGCCCGTTTCTTCGGCGGTAACGCCCTCCTGCTTGCCGGGCTGCTCCTGATCATCCTCAGCCAGCTGCTGCCGCTCCGCCGAAGCCGGGATCACACAAATCCCTCGGGCGCCTGTGCCCGGGCTACTTCCCAGGTGGCCGAGTGACCACCATCCGCCAGATCACCGAATCAACCGCTGAGAACTTCCACTTGAGCCCGCGCACCTTGGCGTGCGGAATTCTGGCGGTGAACACGCCGCTCCCGTCACCGCACTGAGACCCGGCGAGGGTCTCTCCGGCGGCAGTGATGTTGAACTTGGCGGGACCGGCGCATGTCCACATCACCGTGATGGACGAGGCTTTCCCCGCTGAAGCGGGGAGCGTGAGGCCGCCCGCACCACGGCCCGACCCGGTGTAAAGCGTCTTCGACCCCACAGGGATCGGAGATCGGACCGGATCGGGAAGGCGGTCCGGGCTGGTCGGGGTCCACGCGGGAGTGGCAGTCGCGCCATGGGAGGCGATGGCCGGGGGATGTGCGGAACCCCCGGAACAGGCCGACGCACAGACGAGAGCCGACATGCCGACGGCCAGCAGGGAGCGCTTCATCAGGTCGTCCTCACGTCACGATTGGGCGATACGGGGCTCGAGCGCCGGGAGTTCGACGGTCCCGTAATTCGGGAAGGTCCACTTGCAGGCGCCGTTATTCGACGAGCCGTTGACTCCCACGCCAAAGATTCCACCGGTCAACCGGCGTGCAGCATCAGCCCGATGCCCACGACCAGGAGACCGGCCGCCGCGAGCCTGGGCGCGCCGAACCGCTCCTTGAAGAAGAGGGCGCCGATGGCGGCGCCGACCAGGACGGACGATTCGCGCAGGGCGGCGATCGGGGCGAGTTCGGCGCGGGTCTGGGCCCACAGGACCAGGCCGTAGGCGCAGACGGACAGGAGTGCGCCGAAGAGTCCCAGGACCGCGAACGGGCGCGCCGCGGTGAGGAGTTCGCCGTGTCTGCGGGCGAGGGCGTACGCGGGGATCACCAGGCCCTGGAGGGTCATCAGCCACGCGACATAGCCGACGGGGGACCCCGAGGCTCGTACCCCGAGGCCGTCGATGACCGTGTACGCGGCGATCGTCAGGCCGGTGGCGAGGGCCGCGCCGATCGCCGCCCAGTCGGGCCGGCGGCCGCGCAGCCCCCACAGCGCGACCCCGGTGAGCCCGGCGCACGACACGGCGATCCCCGCGGCCGCCGGGGCGTCCGGCACCTCGTGCGCGAACGCTGCCGCGAACAGCGTGACCAGCAGCGGCGCGGTGCCGCGTGCCAACGGGTACGCCTGCCCGAAGTCGCCGAGCCGGAAGGAGAGCATCAGCAGCGCGAAGTAGGCGACATGGACGAGCGCGGAGGTCAGCAGGTACGGCCAGGCGCCGGCCGCCGGTGTCGCCGAGAACGGCATCAGCAGCAGCCCGATCAGCACGCCCCCGGCGGCGATCAGCGACGAGCCGACCAGCTTGTCGCTGATCCGGTGGGCGATCGCGTTCCAACTGGCGTGGGTGACGGCCGCGGTCAGTACGGCCGCGGTCACCAGTGGGGTCACGCGGTGGGCTCGCGTACGTCCACGACGGTGGCGCCCGCGTGTGCCACCAGGGCGGCGGGCGCGATCGGGAAGACCGCGTGCGGGTCGCCCGCGGCGGCCCACACCACGTCGTGCCGCAGCAGCGCCCGGTCGGCGAGCACGCGTGTGCGGGTGCGGTGCCCGAACGGCGGTACACCGCCGATGGCGTACCCGGTCGTCTCGCGTACGACGTCCGCCCCGGCCCGGGTCACCTTCGCGGCGCCGAGTTCCCTGCGGACCAGTTCCACGTCGACCCGGGAGGCGCCGTCCATCAGCACCAGCACCGGGACGCCGTCGGCCGCGAAGATCAGCGACTTGCAGATCTCGCTCAGCTCGCAGCCGAGCGCCGCGGCGGCCTCCGCCGCGGTACGGGTCGCGTCCGGGAAACGCCGGACCCGGGCGGTCAGCTCTCCCAGCCCCAGCTCCGCCAGGGCGGCGGCGAAACGGGGGTGGGCTCCGGGGCCCTGGGCATCGGCGTCAGTGGCGGCTGTCGTCGTCATACGGGGCACGCTAACGAAGAGGGCCCGAGGGCGGCGAACGGTTAAGGCCGAGATCCGGTGCGGGCCTCCGGCGGGACCGGAAGCCGGTGCGGGCCTCCCGCGGGACCGAGATCCGGTGCGGGCCTCCCGCGGGACCGAGATCCGGTGCAGGCCTCCAGCGGGACCGGAAGCCGGTGCAGGCCTCCAGCGGGACCGAGATCCGGTGCGGGCCTCCCCCCGGGACCGGAAGCCGGTGAGGGCTTCCCGTCCCCACGGGCCCTCACCGGCGGTCGGTCACGCGCCCCGCGTCAGGCGCGTACCAGCTCCCGGTCCTCCTCGTCCTGCCCGCTGTCGCCGCCCGCGTCCACGTCGGCGGTGGTGCGCAGGCCCTCGCCCTCGACGTCGAAGTTGGGCAGCATCCGGTCCAGCCACTTCGGCAGCCACCAGGCGCGCCTGCCGAGCAGGGCGAGCACCGCCGGGACGATCGCCATGCGGACCACGAACGCGTCGAAGAGGACGGCGATGGCGAGGCCGAAGCCGATCATCTTGATCATGGACTCGCTGGAGGTGATGAACCCTCCGAAGACGGACATCATGATGACCGCGGCGGCGCCCACCACGCGCGCGCTGTGCCGGAAGCCGGTCACCACGGCCTGGCCGGGCGTCTCGCCGTGGACGTAGGCCTCCCGCATCCGGGTCACGAGGAACACCTCGTAGTCCATGGCGAGTCCGAAGACCACGCCCACCATGAAGATCGGCATCATCGACATGATCGGGCCGGTCTGCTCGACGCCGAGCAGACCGCCGAGCCAGCCCCACTGGAAGACCGCGACGACGGCGCCGAGCGCGGCGAGCACGCTGAGCAGGAAGCCGAGGGCCGCCTTCAGCGGGACCAGGACGGAGCGGAAGACCGCGATCAGCAGGAGGAAGGCGAGGCCGACCACCAGCGCGAGGTACGGGACCAGCGCGTCGTTGAGCTTCTGCGAGAAGTCGATGTTCATCGCGGTGGTGCCGGTGACCAGGACCCGTGCGTCGGTGTCCGCCCTGACCCCGGTGCCCTCGCCGCGGATGGCGTGCACCAGGTCCTCGGTCCGGGTGGAGGACGGCTTGGACGACGGGACCACGGTGATCATCGCGGTGTCGCCGGCCTTGTTGAACATCGCCGGACTGACGGAGGCGACGTCCTTGAGGTCCTTGATGCCGTTCGTGACCGTGGTGGCCGCGCCCTTCGGGTCGGCGCTGTCCTTGGCGTCGACCACGATCATCAGCGGGCCGTTGAAGCCGGGGCCGAAGCCCTCCGAGAGCAGGTCGTAGGCGCGGCGCTGGGTGGTGGAGGTGGGCTGTGAGCCGTCGTCGGGCAGGCCCAGCTCCAGCTGGGAGACCGGCAGGGCGACCGCGCCGAGGCCGACGACGCCGAGCAGCAGCACGGCGGCCGGACGGCGCACGACGAAGCTCGCCCAGCGCTCCCCCAGACCGGGCTTGGCGGGGGCGCCGGAGACCGTGGAAGAGGCGCCCGCGGCGGCCGGGCCGGTGCCGCGGCGCCGGCCGCGCTTCTCGCCGGCCGCCTTGACCCGCTTGCCCGCGTAGCCGAGCAGCGCCGGGATCATGGTCAGTGCGATCAGGACGGCGACCACGACCGTGCCGGCCGCCGCGAGACCCATCTTGGTCAGCATCGGGACGCCGACGACGGACAGGCCGGCCAGCGCGATCACGACCGTGAGGCCGGCGAAGACCACCGCGGAACCGGCGGTGCCGGCCGCGCGGCCGACCGCTTCCTCGCGGTCCCGGCCCTCGGCCAGTTCGCCGCGGTAGCGGGAGACGATGAACAGCGCGTAGTCGATGCCGACCGCCAGGCCGATCATCAGCGCCAGCGTGGACGTGGTGTCGCCGAGGTCGAGCGTCTTGGCGAGCGCGGTGATGGCGGAGACGCCGATGCCGACGCCGACGATCGCCGTCAGCAGCGGCAGACCGGCCGCGACCAGCGAGCCCAGGGTGACGACCAGGACGACGGCGGCGATCGCGAGGCCGACGACCTCGCCGGCCGCGCCCGGTTCGGCACCGGCCTGCAGGGCGTCACCGCCGATCTCGACGGTCAGCCCGGCCCGCTGCGCGTCGTGGCCGGCCGCCTCCAGCGCCTCGCGGGAGGCGTCCTTGAGTTCCATGCCGGAGACGCGGTAGCGCACCGAGGCGTAGGCGACGGTGCCGTCCTTGCTGACGGCCCTGGTCTTGAAGGGGTCGTCGACGGAGGTGACCTCGGAGCCGTCGGCCAGCTTCCGCACGGTCTTCTCGACGGTCGCCTTGTTGAGCGTGTCGGAGATCTTCTCGCCCGCCGGTGCCCTGAAGACGACCCGCGCGGTGGCGCCGTCCGAGCTGGCGCCGGGGAAGCGCTGGTCCAGCAGGTCGAAGGCCTTCTGGGCCTCGGTGCCGGGGATCGAGAAGGAGCTGGATCCGGCGGCGGGTGCGGAGGCGGCGGCGACGCCGGCGAGGGTCAGCAGCGCCACCCATATGAGGGTGACGAAGTGCCGTCGCCGAAAGGCGAGCCGGCCCAGTTTGTAGAGGAACGTGGCCACGAGGGCGTACTCCTGGTCAGGTCGTGGGGTGTGCAGGGCAGGGGTGATCAACCCGGTGGGTGGCAGGGGTGATCGGCCCGACGACGTGAGCGGAGGCGTCAGGTGGGCAGGCTGTGGGGAAGATCAGTGGGTGCGGACACCGAGGGCGGGGAGCACCACGGCGTCGATGTACCTCAGCAGGAAGGCCTGGGTGGGCGGTTCTTCGTCGATCAGCGAACGGGCGGCGAACCCGCCGATCATCATGTGCATCACGAAGTCGATCGCCGGGTTGTCCGCACGGACCTCGCCCCGGTCGATCGCCCGCTCCAGCACCCGGCGGAACTCGGCCATCTCGGGCTCGATCAGGTGTTCCTTGAACGCCGTCAGGAGTTCCGGGCTGCCGTGGATCGCCATGGCGAGCCCTCGCATGAGCGCGGAGTTCTGCTCCATCTGGCAGTCGTCCGAGCGCAGGGTGAGGGCGTGCAGGTCGCCGCGGAGGGAACCGGTGTCGACGTTCCCGAAGCCACCCGGCTTGTTGTGCCGCACCGCCTTGGCCACCAGCTCGGCCTTGCCGCCCCACTGGCGGTAGAGGGTGGCCTTGCTGGACTTGGTGCGGGCGGCGACGGCGTCCATGGTGAGGGCGTCGTAGCCGACCTCCCGGAGCAGTTCGAGCACGGCCTCGTACAGCTCGGCCTCGCGTTCGGGCGTGATGCGACTGCGACGCGCCGTTGCGACCTCAGTCATGCCACTCACCCTCCATTGCTCCATCGGTGTCTTCCCGCCTACACCACGAAGATACCCTGAGATCTATAGAAACGAAACCGTTTCGTACGTGTGCTCTCTCACGCTCTCTCCCGCTCTCTCCCGCCGGGCGCCGAATCCGTACGTCCTCACGAGTTGCTGCCCCACCCGGCCCGGAAAAGCATGGGGAGGTGAGCTATCTGCGCCTGCCGCATCTCCACGGCGACCTGTTGTGCTTCGTGGCCGAGGACGACCTCTGGCTGACCTCCCTCGACACCCCGGGCCGCGCCTGGCGGCTCACCGTCGACCGCACCAAGGTCGGCCATCCGCGTTTCTCCCCCGACGGCCGCCGGATCGCGTACACGAGCTGGCGCAGCCTGGTGCCCGAGATCCACCTGACCGACGTCGACGGCGGCCCCGGGCGGCAGCTGACGTACTGGGGCAGCGCGGACACCCGGGTGTGCGGCTGGACCCCGCCGGACGGCGAGGGCGGCGCCGACATCCTCGCGGTCGCCTCGCACGGCCAGCCGTTCTCCTACTTCACCTGGGCCTACAAGGTCTCCCCCGACGGCGACCCCGGGCGCAAGCTGCCCTGGGGCCCGGTCGCCGACATCCAGGTCGCCGACATCGCGGGCGAGCGCAGGACCCTGCTGCTCACCGGCACCCCGCCGCACGAACCGGCGGGCTGGAAGCGCTACCGGGGCGGTGCCACGGGCCGGCTGTGGCTGCACGGACAGCGACTGCTGGCCGGCATCGGGGGCCATCTGGACGCCCCGATGTTCGTCGGCGACCGGATCGTCTTCCTCTCCGACCACGAGGGCGTCGGCAACCTCTACTCCTGCGCCCACGACGGCTCCGACCTGCGCCGGCACACCGACCACGACGCCTTCTACGCCCGGCACGCCGCCAGCGACGGCAGCAGGGTGGTGTACCAGTGCGCGGGCGACCTGTGGCTCGTCGACGACCTCGCCCCGGGCGCGGAGCCGCGCAGGCTGGATGTGCGGCTGTCCGGGCCGCGCGCGGGCCGCCGCCCCTACCAGGTGCCGGCCGCCCAGCACGTCGACGGCGTCTCGGTCGACGAGACGGGGCGGGCCAGCGCCGTCGTCGTACGCGGCAGCCTGTACTGGCTCACCCACCGCGACGGCCCGGCGCGCACCATCGCGGACACCCCGGGGGTACGGGTACGGCTCCCGGAGATGCTCGGTTCCACCGGGCGGATCGCCTACGTCACGGACGCCGGGGGCGAGGACGCGATCGAGGTGGCCTCGCTGCCCCGGGCGAGCGGTGACCGTCCGCCGCGCCGGCTGGCCTCCGGGCGGCTGGGCCGGGTGCTCGAACTGGCCTCCGACCCGCTGGGCGAACGGCTGGCGGTGGCCTCGCACGACGGACGGCTGCTGCTGATCGACATGCCGGAGGACGAGGGCACCGAGGGGGCCGAGGCCTCCGTCGATCCCGCGGCCTCCGTCGATCCCGCCGACCCCGTTGATCCCGCGGCCCCCGTGGATCCCGCGGCCCCCGTGGATCCCGCGGCCCCCGTGGATTCCGCGGCCCCCGTGGATTCCATGGCCCCCGTCGAGTTGATCCACTCGCTCAACGGCCCCGTCCGCGATCTGGCCTTCTCGCCGGACGGATCATGGCTGACCTGGTCGCATCCGGGGATCGGCCGTACGTTGCGGCAGATCAAGATGGCCCGGATCAGCGACCGGCTCGTCATCGACGTCACCAACGGCCGCTTCGAGGACGAGAACCCGGTGTTCACGCGTGACGGCCGCTACCTCGCGTTCCTCTCCTGGCGCGGCTTCGACCCGGTGTACGACGTGCACACCGGCGACCTGTCCTTCCCGCTGGGCTGCCGCCCCTACCTGGTCCCGCTCTCCTCCGCGACCCCCTCCCCCTTCGCCCTCAGCCCGGACGGGCGGCCCGCCGCCGGCGGTCTGGACCCCGTCGAGGACGAGGAGCCCGGCGACGGCAGTACGGTGACGGTCGAGGTCGAGGGGCTGGAGAACCGGGTGACCCCGTTCCCGGTCGCCGCCTCCAAGTACTCCACCATGTACCCGGTCGCCGGCGGCGGTCTGGTCTGGCTGCGCTGGCCGATCTCGGGCGCGCTGGGCGAGACCTTCGCCAACCCCGCCGACACCAGCGGCCGCCCGACCCTGGAGTACTTCCACATCAGCAAGGCGAAGAAGGCCGAACTCGTCGACCACCTCGACTGGTTCAGCGTCAGCGGCGACGGCAGCCGGCTGGTCGTGGTCGACGAGGGCGAGCTGCGGGCCGTCCCGTCGACCGAGTCGGGCGACGGCGACACGACCGTCTGGATCGACCTGCGCCGCATCCTGCACGAGGTCGACCCGCCCGCCGAGTGGCGCCAGGCCTACGCCGAGGCCGGCCGCCTCATCCGCGACTACTTCTGGGACCCCGGCATGTGCGGCATCGACTGGGACGGGGTGCTGGACCAGTACCGTCCGCTGGTCGAACGGGTCGCCTCGCCCGACGAGTTCGCCGACCTGCTGCGCGAGGTCCTCGGCGAGCTGGGCACCTCGCACGCCTACGTCACCCCGGCCCGCCGCAACGAGGGCCCGCCGCACTACCAGCGCTTCCAGGGCCTGCTCGGCGCCAACTTCGCCCGGCGGGAGGGCGGCTGGACCGTCCAGCGGATCCTGCCCGGCGACTCCTCCGACTCCAAGGCGCGTTCCCCGCTCGCGGGCACCGGGATCCGCGAGGGCGCGGTGCTCACCCACGTGGACGGCAGGCCGGTGGATCCGGTGACCGGCCCCTATCCGCTGCTCGCGGGGGCGGCCGGTACGACGGTGGAGCTGACGTTCACCCCGGGCGAGGGCGAGCCGGGGCCGCCGCGCCGGGTCGCCGTACTCCCGCTGATCGACGAACGGCCGCTGCGCTACCAGGACTGGGTGGCCAAACGCCGTGAGGTGGTACGGGAGACGAGCGGCGGCAAGTGCGGCTACCTGCACATCCCGGACATGGGCGGTTCGGGCTGGGCCCAGTTCAACCGCGATCTGCGCGGGGAGGTCTCGCGGCCGGCGCTCATCGTCGACGTGCGCGGCAACGCGGGTGGGCACATCAGCGAACTCGTGGTGGAGAAACTCACCCGCACCATCCTCGGCTGGGACCTGACGAGGAACGCCCAGCCGGTGTCGTACGCCTCCAACGCCCCGCGCGGCCCGATCGTGGCGCTCACCGACGAGGCCACCTCCTCCGACGGCGACATGATCACGGCCGCGATCAGACTGCTCAGGCTCGGCCCGGTGGTCGGGCAGCGCACCTGGGGCGGTGTGGTCGGCATGACCGGGCGGCACCAACTGGGCGACGGCACGGTGATCACGGTGCCGATGAACGCGGCCTGGTTCGAGGAGTACGGCTGGTCCGTGGAGAACCACGGCGTCGCCCCCGACCGCGAGGTCCTGCGCACCCCGCTGGACTGGGCGGAGGGTCGCCATGTGGAGATGGACGAAGCGATCCAACTGGCCCTGGACCTGCTGACCGACCACCCGGCGGCGATCCCCCCGGACTACACCGAAACCCCCGACCGCTCCCGCCCCAAGCTCCCCCCGCGGCCGACGGCGACGTAGGCGACGCAGACGACGCAGACGACGCAGACGACGTGGAGCGCCGCTCGCAGCGCCGACAGCACGCGGGGCGGGGCGCCCTCCACGAAGAAGGGCGCCCCGCGCCTGCTGGCCGAGCCGAGTACGACGGCTACGCGTCGTAGTCCTGGGTGAACCGGTCCTGCATCTCCTGCTCGGTGTCGTCCATGGTCTGACGACCGCGCTCACGCGACTGCTGCCCGTGCTGCTGGGCCTGCTGCGCCTGCTGCGTGTGCTGGCCACGCTGCTGCGTCTGCTGGCCGGGCTGCTGCGCCTGCTGCCGGCCGTGCTGCTGGCCCTCGCGCGTCTTCTGCTTGGCCTGACCCTGCGTCTTGCCGGCCTTGTCCTTCATACCCATGTGGGTTCACTCCCGTGGAAAGTGAGGGGAATCGGCCCTCTGTGGGGCCTCGACCAGATTCACACGGGCCGACTACGCGCGCATGTCGATCAATGACGCTGCGTAGCGCGCACCTCCTCGTCGGCCGCCCCACCCGCACCGACGAGCCCCGTGCGCACCCCCTGCAAGCGGGGCGCGAACCGCTTCATCTCGCGCTGCCCGACCGTCCCGATGAGCGCCGGCAGGTAGCCGCGCACGCCCTGCATCCCGCGCAGCCACCACTGCCCGTACACGTGCGCAGAGCGCCGTTCGATCCCGGCGACCATCCGGTCCACCGCCGGACCCAGCGGGTACGTCTTGTTCGACGGCCACGGCAGCCGCTGTCGCAACTCCCGCATCACGTCGTCCTGGTCGGCGCCGCGCACCATGTCGGTGTCCGTCCACGACAGGTACGCGACGCCGACGCGCACGCCCTGGTGGCCCACCTCGGCGCGCAGACTGTGGGCGTACGCCTCCACACCCGACTTGGACGCGCAGTACGCGCTCATCATCGGCGCCGGTGTGATGGCGGCCAGCGAGGCTACCTGGAGCAGGTAGCCGCGGCTCTCCGTGAGCGCCGGCAGGAACGCCCGTGCCGTCACCGCCGAGCCGATCAGATTGACCTCGATCACCCGCCGCCAGGCCTCGGGGTCCGAGTCGGCGAACGGACCGCCGTTGGCCACCCCGGCGTTGGCCACCACGATGTCGACCTTGCCGAACCGCTCCCTGACCTCGGCCGCGACCCGGCTCATCGCCTCGTGGTCGGTGACGTCGGCGTACCAGTGGGCGCCTTCGGTGTGCAGCCGCCCGGCGGCCTCCTTCAGCGCCTCCTCCTCCAGCCCCACGAGCGCCACCGTCGCCCCGCGCGCGGAGAGCTTGCGGGCGAGCAACTCGCCGACCCCGCGCGCCGCTCCGGTGACGACCGCGACCTGTCCTTCGAGACCGACCCTGCTCATGAGCCCTCCGTGATCCGCTCGGGCGCCTCGGCGCCGGTGTCCGCCGTGGTGACCGTCACATACGTGGCGACGAGTTCCCGGATCTTTCCGTTGACCGGCTCCGGTGCCTCGACCGGCGTCATGTGGCCGATGCCGGGCAACTCGGTGAGGCCGAGGGAGTGCGGCAGCGCGGCGGCCAGCGTGTGGGCGTGCAACGGGGGCGTGAGCCGGTCGGCCGTACCGGTGAGGACCGCCGTGGGCACCCGCAACTCCCGTACGCCGGCGTCGAGGTCGAGTTCCGCGAGGACACCTGCCCAGGCATGCCGTACGGCGCGCGGGCAGGCGTGCACGATCCGTGCGCACGCGTCCACCATGTGCGGGGCGGAACCGGCGCCCATGGTGGCGTACTTGAGGATGCGCTTCGCGACGGGCGTGACCGGTCCGAGCGGGGCGCGCGACGCCAGTACGCCCGTCGTGAGCCGGGTGCGCAGGGCCCCGGCGCGCAACGGTATGACGAGCGCCTCCGCGATCAGCCGTGAACTCCCGGTGCTGCACAGCAGGACGGCGGCGGCGTGCTCCCGGAAGCGGGGACGCGCGGCGGCCGCCATGACCGTCATGCCGCCCATGGAGTGGCCGACGATCACGGCTTTCTCCCCGCGCGCGAGCGTCTCCGCCAGCACCGCTTCCAGGTCGTCCGCGAGTGCGCCGGTGGTGCACGCGGGGCTCGCGGGACTGCGTCCGTGGCCCCGCTGGTCGTAGGCGACGACCCGGTGGTCGACGGCGAGTTCCCGGATCTGCGCCGCCCAGAAGGCGGTGGAGCAGGTCCAGCCGTGGGCGAGGACGACGGGGGGCGCGTCCTCGGGGCCGTGCACCTCGACGTGCAGCCGGGCGCCGTCGGCGGAGAGGGCGGTGAGGTGCCGGGTGGGCCTGGGCGGGGCGTAGGGCCCGCTGGTCACATGGGGCGGCCGGCTCACGCGCCCACCTCCGCGCCTGACCTGGCCGCCTGCTCGCCGGCCTCGACTCCGGCCTGGTCGTCGGCCTGGTCGTCGGCCAGGGACGGGCGGATCACGTCGTACTCCGCCAGGTCCACGCGTTGGGTCGCGCGTCGGAACTCGGTCGTCGTGCCCGGCCAGATGGTGGTGTTGCGGCCGTTCGCGTCCAGGTACCAGCTGGTGCAGCCGCCGGTGTTCCAGACGGTGCGCTTCATCCGTTCCTGGACCTTGTCGTTCCAGGCGGCCACCGCACCGGGGCGCGCGTCGAGGGCGACCCGTCCGCCCAGGACCCGGAGCTGGCGCAGGTAGTCGGCCAGGTAGTTCAGCTGGGACTCGATCATGAGGATCATGGAGGAGTTCCCGAGGCCGGTGTTGGGTCCGATGATCGTCATCCAGTTCGGGAACCCGGCGGCCGAGGCACCGCGCAGCGCCTGCATGCCGTCCTTCCAGGTCTCCGCGAGGGTGCGTCCGTCGGCGCCGACGACCCGTTCCGCGATCGGCATGTCGGTGACGTGGAAGCCGGTGCCGAAGACGATCGCGTCGACCTCGGCGGTGCTGCCGTCGGCGGCGACCACCGTCGAGCCGCGGACCTCGGCGAGGCCGCTCGCCACCACGTCCACGTTCCGCCGCGCGAGCGCCGGATAGTAGGCGCTGGACAGCAGGATGCGCTTGCAGCCGATGCGGTAGTCCGGGGTGAGTTTCGCCCGCAGCTCGGGGTCCTTGACGGCGCGGGCCATGTTGCGCAGGGCGAGCTTCTCGACCAGGCCGAGTTCGTCGGGGTGCTTGGTGAACGCCTGGACCTGGAGTTCCCGGATGCCCCACAGGAACCCGCGCCGGGCCCGGGTGGTGAAGGGCAGCGCCCGGTGCAGCCCGCGTTCGGCGGCGCCGATGGCGCGGTCCACGCGGGGCAGCACCCAGGGCGGGGTGCGCTGGAAGAGAGTGAGGCGGGCGACCTCGGGCTGGATCGCGGGCACGATCTGGATGGCGGAGGCACCGGTGCCGACCATGGCGACCCGCTTGCCGCGCAGGTCGTAGTCGTGGTTCCAGCGGGCCGAGTGGAAGACCTCGCCCTCGAAGGAGTCCAGGCCCGGGACCGCGGGGATCTTCGGGTCGGAGAGCGGGCCGGTGGCGGAGACGACGACGTCGGCGGAGAAGGTGCCGGCGGCCGTCTCGATGTCCCAGCGCAACTGCCGCGTGTCCCAGGCCATCCGCCGCACCTCGGCGTCGAAGCGCAGGTGGGGCCGGAGTCCGAAGGTGTCGGCGACATGCTCCAGGTAGGCGCGGATGTGTTCCTGACCGGAGAAGGTGCGCGGCCAGTCGGGGTTCGGGGCGAAGGAGAAGGAGTACAGGTGGGACGGCACGTCGCAGGCGCACCCCGGATAGCTGTTGTCCCGCCAGGTGCCGCCGACGCTGCCCGCGCGCTCCAGGACGACGAAGTCGGTGACCCCCTCCCGGCGCAACCGTACGGCCGCGCCCAGTCCGCCGAAACCGGACCCGATCACCGCCACCCGTACATGCTCGTGCTGGGCCATCCCGGAGCCTCCACACCTCGACCGCGATTACGCCAGTAATCACTGGCGCAGTCGCACTCTAGGGCAGCTCCGTACTGATGGGTAGGGGCCGCACGGAAGACGTTCACATCAGCGGCTCAGCCGCGGGTACCGGCGGTACAACATAGGCTGCGCCCGTGGCAGACGACGACGGACCGCGCGAGTACCGCATGGAGGAGCTGGCGAGAAGGGCCGGCATCACCGTGCGCACCCTGCGCTTCTACCGCGAACGCAAGCTGCTCGCCCCGCCCCGCCGTGAGGGCCGTATCGCCTGGTACGACGACCACCACCTGGCCCGGCTGCGCACCATCTCGGCACTCCTGGAGCGCGGCCACACCCTCAACGGCATCGCCGAACTGGCGGAGGCCCTCGACCACGGCCGGGACGTGGCCGACCTGCTGGGCGTCGACACCCCCAGCGAGGAGGAGCCGGTCCGCCTGACGCCCGAGGAACTCGCCGCCCGCTTCGAGGGCGAGGTCACCCCGGAGAACCTCGCCGCCGCCATGGACCTCGGCTACCTGGGCACCGACGGCGACGACATCGTCCACATCAGCCGCCGCCTCCTCGACGCCTCCTCGGCCCTGGTCCGCGAGGGCCTCCCGCTGGCCGAGGTGCTGGCGGCCGGCCGCAGCGTACGCGAACACGCCGACGCCCTCGCCGACCTCTTCGCCCGGCTCGTCCTGCGCCACGGCCCCGAGGAGGACCTGGCCCGCCTGCGCCCGCTGGCCCGCAGCGTGGTGGAGGCGGAGGTCTCCCTGGCCCTGGACCGCAGGCTGCGGAAACATGGCTAGATCGCCGACCGCAGGGACTCACTCCTTCGGGGTACTTTCCGGAGACTGTCCCTCGGAATGATGTTCGTGCTCCGAGAGTGAGCCGAAAGGCCCCGGCGGCTGTGCGACCAGCCCCGGGGTACGGCCGACTCTGCCTAGGAGCGTCGACGTGCCCTAGTCCTCAAGCACCTCCTTCCGCCCCGTTCCCTCTTCGCCGTACCGAGCGACCAAGAGCTCTTGCCGCGTTGCGCCTCAGCTGTCTCACCAGCGTGACGACCTCACCGGACCGGCAGCGTGCGGTCATTCAGCTCACCGCAGAGCGACTCGGTTTCGATCTCGTGGCCGAGGCTTCGGACCTCGGCGTCTCGGCCCGTCGGACGACACCGTTCGAGAGGCCCGCTCTCTCGTCCTGGCTGCTACGGCCGCAGGCATTCGAAGCGATCGTCTGGTCCCACGTGGATCGTGCCGTGCGCTCCGTGGCCCACATGGCCGAACTGCTCGCCTGGGGGCGGCGGCACGGGCGGACGTTCGTCTTCGGTATGCCCGAGACCGGTCCCCCTCTCGTCGTGACACCGCAGGCGAACGGTTCGGCTGTCCGGCAGTGCATGGCCCTCGCCCACGATGCCGAGCAGGAGGCGCGCACCATCTCCGCCCGGCTCAGCAGCAGCCATGAAGCGCTGCGGACAGCGGGCCGATACGGCGGCGGGCTGGTCCCGTTCGGATACCGGAAGGCACCGCATCCCTCGGGCAGCGGGTGGTGCCTGGCCCCCGACCCCGAATCCGCCGCCGCCGTTCACATGATGGTGGCTGCCGTGCACGAAGGACGTTCCCTGATCGCCATCGCACGCGAACTGAACGATTCGGAGGTACTGGTACCCCGCGACCGACACGCCCGGCTTCATGGCCGCCCGACGGGCGGGCATCGACACGGACGGGAATTCGAGCGGTTCCGGTGGACTTCGGGGACTCTGTCCAAGGTCCTGCGGAGCCCGTCACTGGCGGGGCACCGGACACATGGCGGGCAGACGGTCCGCGACGCACACGGCAGCCCGGTACTCGTCGGTCAGCCGCTGCTCTCCGAGGAGGAGTTCCGAGCCTTGCAGGACATCCTGGCGGCCCGTTCCAACGGCACTCGCCGGCCGAGAAGCCGGACAACCGCCCTGCTCACCGGCATCGCGCATTGCGCAGGCTGCGAAGGGCGCATGTGCTTCGCCGCACGCAAGGGCTATCCGTACGGCGGCTACGTGTGCCGCGCGACAGCACGCGGCGACATCTGTCCCCGCCCCACCGGAATCCGCTCTGACTGGCTCGACGAGTACGCCGTCAACCGCTACCGCGAGGCGTTCGGCACGGCCGGTGAGGTGACGCGGGAACAGTTGCTCAGGGACGGAGTGCGCGTCAGCGTCGGCAAGGGGCGCTCGGGTGGCGGATCTGACCGGTCGGCCGGGCCCGACACCTCACGCCTGACCTTCACCTCCGCCTGACGGCCCACCTCGGCTCACGTCTCGAAGACCACCGTTACAGGAGCGTGATCCGACCACCGCTCCTCATGACTGGCCGCCCGCTCCACGAACGCCTTGACGGCGCGGGCCGCCAGTCCAGGGGTCGCCACGGCGAGGTCGATCCTCCATCCTGAATCGTTGTCGAACGCCCGGCCCCGATACGACCACCAGGTGTACGGGCCCTCCATGTCCGGGTGGAGAGCGCGTACGACGTCGACGTAGCCGGCGTCGGCCGGGTCCAGGACGGTGCCGAGCCACTCCCGTTCCTCCGGGAGGAAGCCGGAGTTCTTGGTGTTGCCGCGCCAGTTCTTCAGGTCGGCCTGCTGGTGGGCGATGTTCCAGTCGCCGCAGACCACTACCTCGCGCCCGTCGGCGGCGGCCCGTACGCGCAGTTCCTTCAGGTGGGCGTGGAACTCGCCCATGAAGCGCACCTTCTCGTCCTGCCGCTCGGTGCCGACCTCGCCGGAGGGGAGGTAGAGGGAGGCGACGGTGACACCGGGGAGGTCGGCCTCGACGTAGCGCCCGCTCGCGTCGAACTCGTCCGACCCGAAGCCGATCCGCACCGCGTCCGGCTCACGCCGGGTGTACAGGGAGACGCCCGCGCGCCCCTTGGCCGCCGCGGGGGCGTGCACGACGTGCCAGCCGCCGGGCGCGCGCACCTCTTCCGGGAGCTGCTGCGGTTCCGCGCGCACCTCCTGGAGGCAGAGCACGTCCGCGGAGGTCTCCGCGAGCCACTCCACGAAGCCCTTCTTCGCGGCGGCACGCAGCCCGTTCACATTCACCGAGGTCACAGTCAGCACGCGGGAACGATACCGGCACACTGGACGGAGTCCCGACGCCCACCGCGCCGCCCGATCGCGCGCCTGTACGAATCTACGATGCTGCTCATGAACATACGCCGCGTTGCCTTCGACCACCCCGACGCCGTCAAGCTCAACGACGAGGTCCAGGCCGAGTACCACGTCCGCTACGGCGACGGTGGCGACGCCACGGCCGTCGACGCCTCCGACTTCCGACCGCCGAACGGGGTCTACCTGATCGCGTACGACGAGTCCGGCCGCCCGGTGGCCACCGGCGGCTGGCGCAGCCAGGACGCGAACGACGAGGGCAACGAGGACGGCGACGCCGAGCTCAAGCGCATGTTCGTCGTCGAGGAGATGCGCGGCCGGGGCCTGGCCCGCCGGATCCTCACGGCCCTGGAGGACGACGCCCGCGCGGCCGGCCGGCTGCGCATGGTCCTGGAGACCGGCACCAAGCAGCCGGAGGCCATCGCCCTGTACACCTCCAGCGGCTACGCCCCGTGCACCAAGTTCGGCTACTACCGCCACTACGAGTCGAGCCGCTGCTTCGCGAAGGACCTGCGCGGGGTTCTGTAGGGACGTACGGGCGTCAGGTGCGCACCGCGTACAGGAAGCCGTCCTCGCTGCCCACGTACACGGTGCCGTCGACGACCACCGGCGTCGAGCACACCTCCCCGCCGGTCTCCAGCCGCCAGCGTTCCTCGCCGGTGGCCGCGTCCAGCGCCCAGAGCGACATGTCCTCGCTGCCGATGTAGACGGTCCCGTCCGCAACCGCCGGCGAGGACTGGCGAGCGGCTCCGGTCTCCTGCTTCCAGCGTGTCTTCCCCGTGGCGGCGTCCACGGCCCACAGGTACCAGCCGTTGCTGCCCATGTACACGGTCCCGTCGACGACCGCGGGCGTGGACCACGTCGGGTCGCCGAAGCGCCGCTCCCAGCGTTCCGTGCCGTCGACGGCGTCGAGCGCGATCAGGCCGTGGTGACCGCCGATGTAGACGGTGCCGTCGGCCACCACCGGTGAGGTGTGGGGGGAGGAGTAGGTCTTGACGTCCCAGACCGTGGTCCCCGTGGCGGCGTCCACCGCCCACAGGGAGTCCCGGGGGTGGCAGACGTAGACCCGGCCGTCGGCCACGGCGGGGGTGGTGAAGTGCTCGTAGGTGCCCGGCCAGCGCGGTACGAGCCTGCGCTTCCAGCGTTTGCGGCCGGTGGCGACGTCCACGGCCCAGAGGATTCCGTTCCCGCCGGCCGTGTACACCGTGCCGTCGGCCACCGCGGGCCGGGTGCGGTCCACGTAGTCGGTCACCCGCTCCCACCGCACGCGACCGGTGGCCGCGTCCACGGCCAGCAGCCGCTTCCCTCTGACGATGTACAGGCTGCCGTCGACGACCACCGGTGACGAGTCCCGGAGGTGGGGAGAATCCAGTCGCCACTGTTCCCGGCCCGTGGCGGCGTCCAGCGCCAGCAGGCCGTCGTAGGTGGTCTGGTACACGACGCCGTCGGCCACGGCCGGGGTGAGGTGGCCCGCGCCCGGGGCCGGGACCCGCCAGCGCACGCTGCCGCCGACCGGGCCGGGGCCTGGCGGAGCGGATCCCCTGCGGGTGCCCCTGCGCTCCGGGTGGGCGGAGGCGGCGCGCCGGTCATCGGCGGGTGCTTCGCCCGGCCGGTGGGCCCGTACGGCGTAGAGGTGCTCGTCGAGGCTGTCGATGTACACGGTGCCCCCGCTCACCAGAGGCGTGGAGTGCACCGGCCCGGTGGTCCTGACCTTCCACCGGGCCTCGCCCGTGGCCGCGTCCACCGCCCACAGACGCCCGTCGTGGCTTCCCGCATACACCGTGCCGTCGGCGACCGCGGGCGTCTCGTGGATCTCACCGCGGGTCTTCAGCCGCCACCTCTCCCGGCCGGTTTCGGCGTCCATCGCGACCAGGTACCAGCCTTTGACACCGGCGACCACGACGCCCTCGGCCACCGCGGGGCTCGCCCACACCGTCTCGCCGGAGAACATCCGCCAGCGTTCCGCACCCGTCGCCGCGTCCAGCGCGACCAGGCCTTCGCCATTGCCCACGTACACGCCGGTGCCGGCGACCGTCGGCGGCCGCGGAACGCCGCCGTGGGGACGGACGTCCCACCGCCTGCTTCCGGTGGCCGCGTCCAGGGCCAGCAGATGCCCGCCGTCGGCCGCGTACAGGACTCCGTCGGCCACCGTCGGCGTGTTCCGGACGGTGCCGGCGTCCGTCAGTCCGACGTCCCACACCGGCCGGACGGTGACCGCGTCGACGGCCCACATCCTGTTGTGGTGTGCGGCATACACGATGTGGTCGGATACCGCCGGCATCGACATCTTCGACCCGCGCGACCGGCGCGCATTCCACTTCCACCGCACGTCGCCGGTCACCGCGTCCACCGCCGTCAGACGGCCGGCCATGTCGGCGAAGTACACGGCGCCATCGGCGGCCACCGGCGACGATTCGATGCCGGTTTCGTTCCGCAGGGTCCAACGCCGCTCCCCGGTGCCCGCGTCGACGGCCACCACGTCGTAGTAGTCAGCGAGTACGTAGACGGCGCCGTCGGCCATCGCCGGGGTGTGGTAAAGCACGCCCCCGCCCGGGACCCTCCACAGCGTTCTGTCGTCGACCTCGAGATCGGCCATCGCGCCCCCTCCCCACGCCCTGTGCGTCCTGTCGTGCCGGCCGAGTGCCTCGCGGGCGGCCGACCGCACCACGCGAGGCGGCCACCCGTCGAACCCTGACATGTCGCCTTTGAGGAGCGCAACGCGAAATGGCCTGATCCCGCAGGGCGTTGGCGGCTGGCTATCGGTCGTTCTGTCGGTCGGCCGGGGGGACGGTGGTGCCGGGGGCAGGTTGTGCCCTCCCTGTCACCGGCCGGCGAGGGGGAGGCCGACGGCTCCGCGGGCGTGTCCGACGATCAGGTCGGGCCCCGCGACGGCCAGACAGGTGGGCGCCAGGTCGAGGGCGATGTGCCGCACCGTGCCGGTCTCCGGTTCCCACACCCGCAGGCGCCCGAGGCTGCTGCCGACGGCCAGGACGCGGCGCCCGTCGGGCAGCGTGGCGGCGGTCATGACCGGGAGACCTGCGGTGCCCGTCGAGGCGGGCAGGGGGTCGCCGGCCGGGTCTCCGGTGGCGAGGTCCCACAGCCTGACCACGCCCAGGTCGTCCGTGGTGGCCAGCAGCGTGCCGTCCGGTGCGGGTACGGCCGCCACGGCTGCCACCCGGTGAACGGCACCGCCGAGGGCGCGTCCGCTCAACTGCACGGCCGCCCCCCGCTCCCAGGGGTCGCCGACGGCCGGGTCCCACACGTGGACGCCGCCCCCCGGTGTCCGCGGCGACGACCAGCGTATGGCCGACGGAGATCGGGACGGCGGTGATCGACCGGATCGGGCTGCCGTACGGGTTGAGGCTCCCGACGGCCTCGCCGGTGACCGGGCCCCACAACCGGACCGCGCCTCGGGAGGTGGCGGTGACGAGCAGGGTCCGGCCGTCGGGGACGGTCGCGGCACACATACCGACCACCTCACCGGGCGTGCTGCCGACCCGTTCGCGGACCGGCTGCCCGGTGCCGGGATCCCACAGGACGACCGTCCCCGTCCCGCCCCCGGCGGCCAGGAGGGCGCGGCCGTCGGGCAGGGGCAGGACCGCCAGCGAGCGGATACGGTCGGGACACCCCGGCAGCGGGCCGTGGACCATCCTGCCGTCGGCCGGATCCCACAGACACACCGCGCCCCGGTCCCCCCTCGCCGGCACCGGCACTGGCACCGGCACCGGCACCGGCGACGAGTGCGGCCTGACCGGGCCAGGACACGGCCGTGAGCGCGTCGACGCCTCCGACGGGGACAGGCGCGGGGTCGGGTGCGGAGTCCGAGAACTCCGTCAGGTGGCCCCAGATCGTGCCGTCGGCCGTGACCAGCGCCTTCCCGTCCCGCCGAAGCCGGGTCGGCACTGCACGCGTGGGGGCGTCCTTCGCCGGCACCGCGGCGGGAGCCGGAAGGCCGGCGGCCGTCCGCTCCGCCGTGGGGTGGTTCTGAGGGTGCGCACCGTCCGGGTTCTCCGCCAGGCCGTCCGCGATCGTCCAGGTACGTTCGCAGTCCCAGCAGCGGAAGTATCCGGTGAGCAGCATCAGTTCACGAGCCCGCGCCCGCCCCGCCCGCCCCGCCTGCCCCGCCTGCCCTGCCTGCCCCGCCTGCCCCGGGGCGCCGTCGGCCGCGACCAGGCCGGCCACCAGGCCGGCCACCAGGCCGGCCACCAGGCACAGGGCGGCACGACCCGGCGTCGCGGGGTGTACGCCGGCCGCCGCGACGTCGCGTGCCACCCGCAGGAAGGGCTCCCACCCCTCCCCCAGCGACTCCTCGCGCAACGCGGTGGCGACCGCGCCCCAAGGGTGCTCCCCCGGACGGACCAGAACGGCTCCTGTCAGCCGCGGAGCCTCAAGGGGCGGACGCACCGGGTCCACGAAGAAGCCGGGGATCTCGGTGTCGCTCCCGCACCCGGGGCACAGCAGCCCGAGGTACCCCTCCTGCGGTTCGAGGGACCACAGCGCGGTGCCCATGTGATGACCGGCGAAGGCGAGGCAGCTCAGGGCGAGGGAGGTACGGGCCTCCGCCGGGGCGTCGGTGGCGAGGAGGCTCCGTACGGCCGCCTGTTCGGCCAGCAGGAGTGCGGCGCCGAAGCCCTCCTGGAGATCGGCCGGGACGGGGGGCCTGTCCTCCGCGGTCACGATGAGCCCCATGTCCACCCAGAGATCCACGGTCCGGTCCGGGGGCAGGTCCGCTGCCGCCGCTATGAGGTGGGGCAGGGCCGCATAGGCTCCGTCGAAGACGGTTCCGTCCTCGATGAGGCCCTCGGCCAGGTCCTTCCAGGCGCCCGGCCACGCGTCGCCGCTTCCGGTGGCACCGTCGGACGCCATGTCCTCCAGAAGCGCTCTCACCTCGTCGGCTGACACACCGTCGAGTTCACGCCAACGAGGGCTGTGCAGGGGCAGTTTCGGGATCACCGGGTGCTGCTCGCAATCAGCGGGAGACGGGCAGGGTGTCGCAGTCCGTCGCGGATCATCATCTGGTCGACGACAACGGCCGTGGAACGGGGCACGATCCAATCCAGGGTGGGCAGGGCGGCGTCCCCGCCGTCGAGAACGACGACCTGCGCGGCGAGCCGACGGGCACGGGGGCGGTTCGGACGCCTCCGCGAGCGCGGCCAGGGCGCGGGCCCGGGTCGCGGGGTGGGCGATCGAGTGGGCGAGGGTCTCGGCCCGGTCCGGGTCGCCGTGCCGGGCCCGTTCCTGGACGACCGCCACCAGTGCCTCGTCCTGCGCCCAGCGGTCGTCGCTCCGCTTGCCGTCTCAGGAACAGCGCGTGCCCCCACCGGGCCAACCCGTCCGGCATACGCATCGCTCCCCGCCGACTCCGCCGACAGCCGCCGCCGTCCCACCTCTGTCCCGCCCCGAACAGGGCGCGGGTTCGACCGGACCCCGGAAACGACGAAGATCCCGACCGATCATGAAGATCGACGGGATCTCGTCAACCGCCCCCGAGCGAACTCGAGAACAGGTGTGCAGTGGACCTGAGGGGATTCGAACCCCTGGCCCCCTCGATGCGAACGAGGTGCGCTACCGGACTGCGCCACAGGCCCTTGCAACGAGTGAAACTCTAGCATCCCCGTCGGGGTGCTTGGAAATCCGTGCCCTGACTGGTCAGGGCCGGGGTCCCGGGGGAGCCTCGGGACCGCTCCGGATCACTCGTTGGCCGCGCGCGGGCGCTCGCCGTCCTCGTACTGGTCGAAGAGCGGCGTACGGCCGCGCTCCCGTGCCCGGCGTGCGGAGGCCGCCCGACGGGCATCGGTGCGGCCGTCGTCCGGCCTGTCGTCGTCGGCGGGCTCCTGCGTCTCCGGCTCCGGCAGCGCCGGCCTCGCCTCCTGCTCCGGCGCGACGGAGCTGGACCGCGCGGAACTCCACGCGTCGGGCGCCCCGAGGTCCACGTCGGAGGTGGCGCGCGGTGCGACCGGTGCGGTCACGTAGGTCGGCAGCGGCACCGGTACCGGGTCCCAGCTGTCTCCCTGTCCGGGCCGCCGCTGCCGCTCGCGCTGCTGGTCGACCCACTCGGCGTGGTCGGTCTGCTCGACGAGGGCGCGCCGGTCCGCGGCGAGCGCGGACAGCCCGGGGTCGGTCTCGGTCGCCGGGCCCTCGTCCGGTTCGTCGGCGACCGCGCCCGGATCGAGGGGCGCGCGCCGCCGCGGCTGCCGCTCGCGCAACCGCTGGGCGGCGGCCTCGGCCTGACGCCGGTCCATCTGGTAGGCGAACCGGCGCCGTTCCTGCGTGCGCAGGTAGGCGATGTACGTGCTGAGCATCACGGCGGGCACGCCGGGCGCCCACAGGAACGCCAGCCCGCCGACGGCCGCGACGATCGCGCCGAGCGTGAAGGCGACGAAGAGCAGGACGGTGGTGCGCCGACGGCGCGCGAGCACCTTCGAGCGCTGGGCGCGCGCTGCCGCCGTCTGCGCGGAGGGCGCGCGTCGGGCCGCCGGGACCCGCTTGCGCGCCGCGCCCGGTTCGGTCGCGGGGGTGGATGCCGGGGCCTGCCCGGAGGCGGCCGCGCCGCCTTGCCGACGTGCCGGCGCGGAGGGCGACTCGGCCGCCACAGCGGCCTGCTGGTCGCGGGCCGGTTCCCGGTACCCGGGTGTCTCCGGCTCCGTCTCCGCCCGGACCTGACGACGGGTCGGAGGCATGGCGAAGGCCCGGACGTCCACCGAGTCGGTGACGTCCGGATCACCGGCGTCCTGCTCCCCCTCCGAGGCGGAGCGCGCCCTTAGGTCCCTGGCGTACCGGCGCTCCATCCCCGCCCGTCCGGACAGCAGCCGGATGGCGGTGCTGAAGCGTTCCGTCGGACGGGCCTCGTTCAGCTCGTCCTGCCTACGGAGCCACATCGGCACCAAGTAGGCGGCCCAGGCCCCGACAATGACTGCGTAGATGAGGCCGCTGCTGCTCACGCCTCACACGGTAGAGGGGTTTGCGTGGGGCCATCTGCCAATTGCGTCGGTGTGTCGCACGATCCGGCTGATATTTCGAGCTTTTTTTGTGACCGATGCGATCAACAGGCCGCCGGAGTCGCGAATTCAACGCCCCGAGGCGGTCACCAACCGATCAATTTCGAACACTTATTCAATTTCCGGGGCTAGCCCGGATTCCCCGAGGTGTTCTGCTGATTCCAGGGGGCGTTCGGACCGCCCGTCGTGCCCGGCGCCTTCGCGGACGCGCTCCTGGAGCGTGCCCGCTGCCAGCGCGCGAGCAACCCCTCGGGCACCTCTTCCGCCGTCAGGGCGAAGACGAGGTGGTCGCGCCAGGCTCCGTCGATGTGCAGATAACGCGGCCGCAGCCCCTCCTCGCGGAATCCGAGTTTCTCCACCACCCGGCGGCTGGGCCGGTTCTCGGGGCGAATGCAGACCTCGATGCGGTGCAGCCCCACGGTGCGGAAACAGTGGTCCACCACGAGCGCGACGGCCGTCGGCATCACCCCGCGGCCCGCCACCGACCGGTCCACCCAGTAGCCGACGTGCCCCGAGCACATCGACCCCCAGGTGATCCCGGCGACCGTCAGCTGCCCCACCAGCCGCCCCTGGTACTCGATGACGAACGGCAGCATGCGCCCCGCGTTCGCCTCGGAGCGCAGGTGCCGGACCATCTGCCGGTAGGTCGGGCGGTGCGTGACCGGCCCGCTGGGGGTGGGCGGCGGAATGGTCGCCTCCCAGGGGCGCAGCCAGTCCCGGTTGCGCCGGTTGACCTCGCGCCAGGCCCGCTGGTCGCGCGCTTTTATGGGCCGCAGGACGACATCGCCGTCCACCAGCACCACGGGCCAGGAAGGGCTGTTCAGCTCGCACCCCCACTGCCGGTTCCGGGGTGGTCGCCGCCGCGGATCTGGTCGACGGCGTGCGCCAGCAGTGGTTCCAGGACGGCGAGGCCGTCCCGCACCCCACCGGTGGACCCCGGAAGGTTGACGATCAGCGTCCGGCCCGCCACCCCGGCCAGGCCCCGGGAGAGCGCGGCGGTGGGCACCTTCTCCCGTCCGAACGCCCGGACGGCCTCCGCGATGCCCGGCACCTCGTAGTCGATCACCGCGCGGGTCGCCTCGGGGGTGCGGTCGGTGGGCGAGACGCCGGTGCCGCCGGTGGTCACGACGACGTCGTACCCGGCCTCGACCCCGGCGCGCAGCGCGGCCGTCACGGGCTCCCCGTCGGGCACGACCCGCGGGCCGTCGACGGTGAACCCGAAGCCCCTGAGGCCGGCCGCGACCAGCGGGCCGCCCCGGTCCTCGTAGACCCCGGCGGCGGCACGGTTGGAGGCGGTCACCACGAGCGCCCGGTACGGCACGCCGCCGCCCGCGGGCCCGCCCGTCACGTCCGGCTCCAGTCGCCCGACTTGCCGCCCGTCTTCTCCTCCACGCGTACGTCCGTGATGACCGCTCCCTTGTCGACCGCCTTGACCATGTCGATCACGGTGAGTGCCGCGACGGAGACCGCCGTGAGGGCCTCCATCTCGACGCCCGTGCGGTCGGTCGTCCGCACGGTGGCCAGGATCTCCACCGCGTCGTCCGCGACCGACAGATCCAGTTTCACACCGGAGACCGACAAGGGGTGGCACAGCGGGATCAGATCCGGGGTGCGCTTGGCCCCCATGATCCCGGCGATGCGCGCGGTGGCGAGGGCGTCGCCCTTGGGAACGCCCTCGCCGCGCAGCAGCTCGACCACGCGGGGCGAGACGAGGACGCGTCCGCTCGCGCGGGCGGTGCGCGCGGTCACGTCCTTGCCGGACACGTCGACCATGCGGGCGGCGCCCGCGTCGTCGAGGTGCGTCAGACGCTCGGGCACAGGGGGTCCGGGGGTCTCCCCCCGGAAGGGCTCAGTCATGCTGTGTGGCGCTCCCGGTCCGGGCCCGTCGCGGTGCGGCGCTCGGGCCTGCTGTGCGCGACACGGTACCGCCAAGCAGGCGCACCCGACCGGGCAGGACCGTCCGCCGGACGGCACCCACTGGACAGCACCACCCGCCGGGCAGCACCACCCGCCGGGCAGCACCGCGCCGGGCAGCATCGCGCCGGGCTAGCCGAGCAGGACGACCTCGACCTCGGTGCCCGGCTCGACGGTTTCCACGTCCTCCGGTACGACGATCAGCGCGTCGGCGTGTGCCAGTGCCGCGACCAGGTGCGAGCCGGCCCCGCCCACGGCGGTGACCTCGCCGTCCGCGTACGCCCCGCGCAGGAACTGCCGGCGCCCCTTCGGGGAGCTCAGCGCCCTGCCCGCCCTGAGCGTCGCCGTGGTGCGCGGACGGTGGACGTCGGGCAGGCCCATCAGGGTGCGGATGACGGGCCGGACGAACAGCTCGAAGGAGACGTACGACGACACGGGGTTGCCCGGCAGGGCCAGCAGCGGGGTGTGCTCGGGGCCGATGGAGCCGAAGCCCTGGGGCTTGCCGGGCTGCATGGCGAGCTTGCGGAAGTCGATGCCGCCGCCCGCCTCGTCCTCGTCGGCGACGTGCGCCAGCGCCTCCTTGACGACGTCGTACGCCCCCACGCTCACACCGCCGGTGGTGACCATCAGGTCGGCGCGGACGAGCTGGTCCTCGATGGTGGAGCGCAGCGTCTCGGCGTCGTCCACGACGGCGCCCACCCGGTAGGCGATGGCACCGGCGTCCCGGGCGGCGGCCGTGAGGGCGAAGCTGTTGGAGTCGTAGATCTGGCCGCTGCCCAGTTCCTCGCCGGGCTGGACGAGTTCGCTGCCGGTGGACACGACGACCACGCGCGGGCGCGGGCGCACCCGCACCGTGCCGCGGCCGACCGCGGCGAGCAGGGCGATCTGCGGCGGGCCGAGCACGGTGCCCGCCTCCAGGGCGAGGTCGCCCGCCTTCACGTCGCTGCCCTTCGCGCGCACGTGCGCGCGCGCCTCGGCCGGCCGGTGCACGCGCACGTGTCCCCGGGCGCCCTCGGGTGCGAGGCTGCGCGCCCGCATCCCGGTGACCGGCCCCTCGCCGAGCCCGCCGTCGGTCCACTCCACGGGGACGACGGCCTCCGCGCCGGGCGGCAGCGGGGCGCCGGTCATGATGCGGGCCGCCTGGCCGGGGCCGACGGGGGTCAGCTCGGCCGCGCCCGCCGCGACGTCCCCGACGACCTCCAGGACGGCCGGGAACTCCTCGCTCGCGCCCGCCACGTCCGTGACCCGTACCGCGTACCCGTCCATGGAGCTGTTGTCGAAGGGCGGCAGCGAGACCGGCACCATGACGTCGTCGACCAGGACGCAGCCCTGGGCGTCGAGGAGTTGCAGCTCGATGGGGTCCAGGGGGCGGACGGTCGAGAGGATGTCCTCCAGGTGCTCGTCCACCGACCACAGGCGGTCCGGGCCGGCGGGGCGGGTCGCGGCGCTGGTCAACTCTGCTGCATCTCCTCGGCTACGTAACTGCGAAGCCAGGCCCGGAAGTCCGGGCCCAGGTCTTCACGTTCGCACGCGAGTCTGACAATGGCACGCAGATAGTCGCCGCGGTCGCCGGTGTCGTACCGCCGGCCCTTGAAGACGACGCCGTGCACCGGGCCGCCGGCCTTTTCGTCCTGGGCGAGCTGCTGGAGGGCGTCGGTGAGCTGGATCTCGCCGCCGCGGCCCGGTTCGGTGCGCCGCAGTATGTCGAAGATGTGCGGGTCGAGCACGTACCGGCCGATGACCGCGTAGTTGGACGGGGCGTCCGCCGCGTCCGGCTTCTCGACCAGTCCCGTCACCTTGACGACGTCGCCGTCGGTGGTGGTCTCGACGGCCGCGGAGCCGTAGAGGTGGATCTGCTCGGGGGCGACCTCCATGAGCGCGATCACGCTGCCGCCGTGCCGCTCCTGAACCTCGATCATGCGCTGGAGCAGCGGGTCGCGGGGGTCGATCAGGTCGTCGCCGAGCAGCACGGCGAAGGGTTCGTGGCCGACGTGCGGGGCCGCGCACAGCACGGCGTGGCCGAGGCCCCTGGGGTCGCCCTGGCGCACGTAGTGCATCGTGGCCAGGTCGCTGGACTCCTGCACCTTGGCGAGCCGGTGGGCGTCGCCCTTCTTCTGGAGGGCCGACTCCAACTCGTAGTTGCGGTCGAAGTGGTCCTCCAGGGGACGCTTGTTGCGTCCGGTGATCATGAGGACGTCGTCGAGCCCCGCGGACACGGCCTCCTCGACCACATACTGGATCGCCGGCTTGTCGACGACCGGCAGCATCTCCTTGGGAGTGGCCTTGGTGGCCGGCAGGAACCGGGTGCCGAGGCCTGCCGCGGGAATGACAGCCTTGCTGATCCTGGGGTGCGACTGAGTCATGTCCGCAACCTTATCCGGTGCCTTTGCGGAGAATCGGAGCCTCCGGTCAATTGGCACGCATATGACCTGATTGAGAAGGGTGCGGGAACGACCAGTGGAACACGGTGGACCCGAGGCCGAGAGTGACAAGCCGACATTGCGGCGGGACTTCCTGGGAGTGAGGAACAGGTTGACGACGGATGTCGTCAGGGAGGCGGCCGACGCGCTGGCCGGACACGCACTGGAGCTGCCCGAGTTGGCGGGCGCGCAAACCGTCGCGGCGTACGTCTCCGTCGGGAACGAGCCGGGCACCCTCCCCCTGCTGAACGCGCTGCTCGCGCGGGGTGTGCGCGTCCTGCTCCCCGTGCTGCTGCCCGACAACGACCTGGACTGGGGCGCCTACGCCGGGGAGGACTCCCTGACCCTTGTCCGACATGGCGGGAAAATGGCCCTGTTCGAACCCTCGGGTGAACGCCTCGGGCCGGACGCGGTGCTCCGCGCGGACGTGGTGCTGCTGCCGGGACTGGCGGTGGACGCGCGCGGGATGCGGCTGGGACGCGGCGGCGGGTCGTACGACCGTGTGCTGGCCCGGCTGGAACGCGCGGGCGCACGGCCCGCGCTGGTGGTACTGCTCTACGGCACGGAGATCGTCGGGCACGTGCCCGCGGAGGCGCACGACCGGCCGGTGCAGGCGGCGGTGACGCCGTCGGGCGCACGCCGGTTCGGCCGCCCTTGAGCGGTCCCGTGCGCCACACCGTGCACCGCGCTGGTGCGAGACGGCCCGCCACGCGTGCGTGGCGGGCCGTCTCGGCGGTGCGCGGTGGGCGGTCAGCCGCTCACGGCTTGAGGACGAGCGTGTCGCTGGTGCTCTTGTCGACCGCCTTGTCCGAGAACGACCACGGGAGCAGCTCACCGGCGGCCCACTTGCCCGTCTGGTCGGTGTAGTGGGCGCTGAAGGCGTGGCCGGAGGCCCCCGTCAGGTTGATCCACTTGGACTTGTCGAGGTCGTCGAGGTTGACGACCATCCGCATGGACGGGACCCAGACGACGCCGTAGCCGCCGGCCGCGTTCCAGCCGGTCGCGTTGACCGTGGCCTCGCCGCCGCTGAGCTTCCAGGGACCGCGGTTGAGGACGTACCGCAGGAAGCTCGGACCGTCGGTGCCCAGGGTCTGGTTCTTCAGGAACAGCCGGTGCAGCCGGCCCCAGCTCCAGGTGTCGATGTCCTTGCCGAGCTTGGCGGTCAGCTCCCAGCGGGCGTCGATCATGGCGCGCGCGAACAGCTCGTTCATGTTGTCGGCCTTGGGGCGGGTGCCCGACTTCGGCGTCTTCCACCAGTCGCTGTCCGGCTGGTTCATGAGGTTGCGGACCACCTCGAACCAGCGGTCGCCGCCGTCCGGCTGGGCCTGGTCGGCGTCGCGCTCGCCGCACTCGCGCACCTTGGTGTCGTCGTCGACCGGACCGGTGCTGTCGATCTTGTCGACCCACAGGCACTGGCCCTTGACCCGCAGTTCCTTGGGCAGCTTGTTGCCGAAGGCGAGCTTGAGGATGTTGCGCCAGACCGCGTTGAAGTAGGCGGCGGCCGCGGAGTCGGAGTCCTGGGTGTAGTCCCAGCCCTCGAGCAGCTTCTGGGCCTCGCGCACGTTCTTGTCGTCGAGGTTGATCTTCAGCAGCCTGGGCACCAGCAGCTTGGCGATCTCACTGCTGTTGTCCAGCTGCATCTGGCGCATGTCGTCGGTGGAGATCTTGCCGCCGTCCTTGATCTTCGACTCGATCAGGTCGGTGATGCGCTGGCTGCGGGTGCCGTAGCCCCAGTCCGTGGTGAGCGTGTAGGGGTACTTGTCCTTGTCGATCACGGCCTGGTTGGCGGTGACGATGTAGCCGCGCTTCGGGTTGTACTCGTAGGGCAGTTCGTCCTGCTTGATGAACCCGGTCCACTTGTACTTGGACTCCCAGCCCGGGGCGGGGATGGAGCCGTCGTCCACCGAGGACCGCGTGGGGATCCTGCCCGGCAGCGTGTAGCCGATGTCGTTCTTGGTGTCGGCGTAGATCAGATTCTGCGAGGGCACGTCGAACTGGGCGGCCGCGTCCCGGAACTCGCTCCAGTCGGACGCCTTGTCCAGGGCGAAGACGGCGTCCATGGTGGTGCCGGGGTCCAGCGCGGTCCACCTCAGGGCGATGCCGTAGCCGTCGCCGCGGTCGGGTGCGGCGGTGTTGACGGTGGCCCGCTTGCCGACCTGGACGAGTTCGTCGTCGCGGTCGGACAGCAGGGGCATGCCGTCGGCGGTCTGGCGTACGACGATCGTCTTCGACGCGCCGCCGGCGACCTTGATGGTCTCCTCACGCGTGGTGAACGGCTTGGTCCTGCCGTTGTAGAGGTAGCCGTCGCCGGAGAGCTTCTCCAGGTAGAGGTCGGTGACGTCGACACCGGAGTTGGTCATGCCCCAGGCGATGTCCGCGTTGTGGCCGATTATCACTCCGGGCATCCCCGCGAAGGTGTAGCCCGTGACGTCGTACTGGCACTTGCTGGAGACCGTGGTGCAGTGCAGGCCCATCTGGTACCAGACGGACGGCAGCGAGGCCGACAGGTGCGGGTCGTTGGCGAGCAGCGGCTTGCCGCTGATGGTGTACTGGCCGCCGACGACCCAGGAGTTGGAGCCGATGCCCTGGCCGTTCACACCGACGGCCGTGGGGACGTCGTCCAGGACGTTGTAGAGGCCCGCCAGCTGGCTCGTGACCGCCGAACCCGCGGACGACGAGGTCGTGCCGGTGCCGGTGCCCGTCGAGGTCCCGGAGCCGCTCGTGGCGCCGCCCTGCTGGAACGTCCGGGTGACGGCGTCGTACTGGCCCTCCTGGACGATCGCCTTGTTGCGGCTGTACGGGTAGTCCGGGTAGAGGTCCTTGATCTGCTGCGGGTCGAGGCGGCTGGTCATCAGGGCGCGGTCGATCTCGTCCTGCATGTTGCCGCGCAGGTCCCAGGCCATCGCCTTCAGCCAGGAGACCGAGTCGACCGGGGTCCACTGCTCGGGCTTGTAGTCGTTGACGAAGCCGAGGGCCGCGTACTCCAGGGAGATGTCCTTGCCGTCCTTGCCGGCCAGGTAGGCGTTGACCCCCTCGGAGTACGCCTGCAGGTATTTCTTCGTGGCGGCCGACAGCTTGGTGTCGTACTCCTGCTTCGCGATCCGGTCCCAGCCCAGGGTGCGCAGGAACTCGTCGTTCTTCACCTGGCCCTTGCCGAACATCTCCGACAGGCGCCCGGACGTCATGTGGCGGCGCACGTCCATCTCGTAGAACCGGTCCTGCGCCTGGACGTAGCCCTGGGCCATGAACAGGTCGGCGTCGGTCGAGGCGTAGATCTGCGGAATGCCGTTGCCGTCGCGCTTCACGGTGACGGGCCCGGAGAGGCCTTCGAGCGTGATCGAACCCTTGGTCTGCGGGAAGGACGCACGGACGGTGCTGATCGACCAGTAGGCCCCAAAGGCGATGCCGCCGACGACGGCCAGGACGAGCACCAGAACGATCAGACGGGCTTTGCGCCCCTTCTTCCTGCCGGTCTTGCCGGGCTTGTCACCCGATGTGGCGGTGGTGTTGGGGGGCATCGCTGTCCTTGCTGTCCTAACGCGAGCGGCAGGCGGGCATGTGCTTTTGACTGAGCGCTGGAGCAACCATAGGCGCAGGGCCCGTCACCACTTGACGCGGAGTCGGGTACCGGCGGGCACGGGCGTTCGATCTTGCCTCGGCGAGCGTCAAGAAAGCGTCAAGAGTTAGGTAAGGTAACGAAGTACTTGGGTGCCGTGTACCGCACCCTCGGGTCCTGTGCACGTGAGCTTCCGCGCCGCCCGCGCGCGAGCCAAGGAAGGGAACCGCCGCTGACTGTCCACCACCTCAACCAGCTCCTGCTCGTCTGCTCCCTGGTCCTGCTGGTCGCCGTCGCGGCCGTCCGGATCTCCTCGCGCAGCGGGCTCCCCAGCCTGCTCGTGTACCTGGGCATCGGCGTCCTCATGGGCCAGGACGGCATCGGGAACATCCACTTCAGCAACGCCGAACTCACCCAGGTCATCGGATACGCGGCCCTGGTCGTGATCCTGGCCGAGGGCGGCCTCGGCACGAAGTGGAAGGAGGTCGAACCCGTCCTCGCGTCCGCCACCATGCTGGCCCTGGTCGGGGTCGGGGTGAGCGTCGGCGTCACCGCCGCGGGCGCGCACTACCTGGTCGGTCTGGAGTGGCGGCAGGCGCTCATCATCGGGGCGGTGGTGTCCTCCACGGACGCGGCGGCGGTGTTCTCGGTGCTCCGGCGCATCCCGCTGCCCGCGCGCGTGACGGGCACCCTGGAGGCGGAGTCCGGCTTCAACGACGCCCCGGTGGTCATCCTGGTCGTCGCCTTCTCCACCGCGGGACCGGTCGCGCACTGGTACGTCCTGCTGGGCGAGATAGCCATGGAGCTGGCCATCGGCGCGGCCCTGGGCCTCGCGGTCGGCTGGCTCGGCGCCTGGGGCCTCAGGCACGTCGCCCTGCCCGCCTCCGGCCTCTACCCGATCGCCGTGATGGCCATCGCCGTCACCGCGTACGCGGCCGGCGCGCTGGCGCACGGCAGCGGCTTCCTCGCCGTCTACCTCGCCTCCATGCTGCTCGGCAACGCCAAGCTGCCGCACTGGCCGGCCACCCGGGGGTTCGCCGAGGGGCTCGGCTGGATCGCCCAGATCGGCATGTTCGTCCTGCTGGGCCTGCTGGTCACCCCGCACGAACTCGGCGACGACTTCCTGCCCGCCCTGGTCATCGGGCTGGTGCTCACCATGGTGGCGCGGCCGCTGAGCGTGATCGCCAGCCTCACGCCGTTCCGGGTGCCGTGGGGGGAGCAGACCCTGATGTCCTGGGCCGGGCTGCGCGGCGCCGTCCCCATCATCCTGGCGACGATCCCCATGGTGAACGGCGTCGACAGCAGCCACCGCATCTTCAACATCGTCTTCGTGCTGGTCGTCGTCTACACCCTCGTCCAGGGACCGACCCTGCCCTGGCTGGCCGGCAAGCTGCGGCTCGGCGAGGGCCCGGAGGCCGCCGACCTCGGCATCGAGTCGGCCCCTCTGGAGCGGCTGCGCGGCCACCTGCTGTCCGTCTCCATCCCGGAGGGCTCCCTGATGCACGGAGTCGAGGTCGGCGAGCTGCGGCTGCCCGCCGGGGCGGCCGTCACCCTGGTCGTCCGCGAAGGAAAATCGTTCGTCCCCCTGCCCGCGACGGTGCTGCGGCGCGGCGACGAACTCCTCGTGGTCGCGACCGACCCGGTGCGGGACGCCGCGGAGCGGCGGCTGCGCGCGGTCGGGCACGGCGGCAAGCTGGCGGGCTGGCTGGGCACGCGTTAAGGGCATGTTTCGGGGGGTTCACACCACTCTCAATCCCAGGTGAACGAACCCCCCAGTGCGCGTTTTCACAGGCGTACCAGGCCTTTGCCCCTGTACGATGAAAGCACCCTGATCGAACCAACTCTGCCTGACGCAGAGCTGGCGCGACCGTATGGCGGCCGGGATCGCTCTCGCACAGCGCGCCGGTATCTACCGCAGTTCCGCGCAAGAGGACAGCTCTCGGCGCCCACCTCCCGTCCGGAGGGGCCGCGCTACCAGGCGGCAGAAAGGCACGGGCCGTGGCAGCCACGGTCACCACCGAGCCGTCGGACACCTCGTCGGCGCCGTCCCGCCCGGGTTACGGACAGCTGCTGCGCACCCGCGGCGCCTGGACGTTCCTGCTCCCCGGTTTCGCGGCGCGCCAGCCGTTCGCGATGCTCACCATCTCCATCGTGCTGCTCGTGCAGCACACCACCGGCTCCTACGGCGCCGCGGGCGCCGCCGCGGCGGTCACCGGTGTCTCCATGGCGCTGTTCGCCCCCTACAGCGGCCGGCTGGCCGACCGCTACGGGCAGCGCGCGGTGCTGCTGCCCGGGGTCCTCGTGCACGCCGTGTCCGGCCTCGCCCTGACGGCGCTCGCGCTGGCGCACGCGCCCTTGTGGGCGCTGTTCGCCGCGGCCGTGCCGACCGGCGCCTCGGTGCCCCAGGTCGGCCCCATGGTGCGGGCCCGCTGGGGCGTGCGGCTCCAGGACTCGCCCCTGATGCCCACCGCGGCGGCCTTCGAGTCCGTCACCGACGAGCTCACCTTCGTGTTCGGCCCCCTGCTCGCGACCGCCCTGTGCACCACCGTGACCCCCGCCGCGGGGCTCGTCACCGAGGCCGCGCTGACGCTGGTCGGCGGTCTGCTGTTCGCCGCCCAGAAGGGCACCCAGCCGCAGGTGACCGGCGCCGGCCACGCGCGCGTGCGGCACGCCTCCGCGCTCCGCGTCCCCGGCGTACGCGTGCTCGTCGTGGCCTTCCTCGGCATCGGCTCCGTCTTCGGCGGCATGCAGGTCTCCCTCGCGGCGTTCACCGAGTCGATCGGCGAGCCCGGCCTGAACGGCGTCCTCTACGGCACGTTCGCCGCCGGGAACATGCTCTCGGGCATCGTGTGCGGCGCCATCGCCTGGAAGGCCGCCCCGCACCGGCGCCTGGTCCTCGGCTACGCGGCGCTGGCACTCACCGCCTCGGCGCTGTGGACCTCCCACTCGGTGCTCGTCCTGGCCGGCCTCGGCCTGCTGGTCGGCGTGTGCATCGCACCCACCCTGATCACCGGCTACACGCTGGTCGAGGGCCTGGTCCCGGCCGGCGCCCGCACCGAGGCGTTCACCTGGCTGACGGGCGCGGTGGCGCTCGGCCAGGCGGCCGCCGTCACGGTCGCCGGCCAGCTGGAGGACCGGTTGTGGGGCGGCGCCGGGTTCCTGGTGCCGATGGCCGGCACGCTGCTCGCCCTGGTGACCCTGCTGGCGCTGCGATCACGGCTGGTAGCGCGCCCCCGGAACCGCACGGTCGCACGTGGCGTCGGTCACCGCGAGCCGGTGACGGTGGACTGATCCTCAGGAATACGTCACTATGGACCGTCGTTAGCACTCATCGAGTGAGAGTGCCAGGAGGAAGACAGTGCCGACCTACCAGTACCAGTGCACCGAGTGCGGCGAGGGCCTCGAGGCGGTGCAGAAGTTCACCGACGACGCCCTGACCGAGTGCCCCAACTGCGGTGGCCGCCTGAAGAAGGTGTTCTCCGCTGTGGGCATTGTCTTCAAGGGCTCGGGCTTCTACCGCAACGACAGCCGCGGCTCCTCGTCGAGCAGCAGCCCCGCGTCGAAGACGTCCGGCTCCACGTCGTCCGAGTCGAAGACCGCGTCCTCGACGGGTTCCGGCTCGTCCGAGTCGAAGTCGTCGTCCTCGACGTCGTCCTCGACGGGCTCCGCGAGCACCTCCGCGGCCTGAGCGCCTCCTTGCGGCCCCTTTTCGACCCCGCCGTCGAGCGACGGCGGGGTTCGAGGCGTACCCGTGGGCCGGGGCAGCGGCGTTCCCGGAGACCGGGTCCTGCCCGATCCGGCTGCGACTAGTGTGCTGGGCATGGTGAACGCAGAGATCGGCGTGATCGGCGGTTCGGGCTTCTACTCGTTCCTCGACGACGTGACCGAGGTCCAGGTCGACACCCCCTACGGGCCGCCCAGCGACTCCCTCTTCCTCGGCGAGGTCGCCGGCCGCCGGGTCGCCTTCCTGCCCCGCCACGGACGCGGCCACCATCTGCCGCCGCACCGCATCAACTACCGCGCCAACCTGTGGGCCCTGCGCTCCGTCGGTGCGCGCCAGGTGCTCGGCCCCTGCGCGGTGGGCGGCCTGCGCCCCGAGTACGGCCCCGGCACGCTGCTCGTACCGGACCAGCTGGTGGACCGGACGAAGTCCCGGGCCCAGTCGTACTTCGACGGACTGCCGCTGCCCGACGGCAGCGTGCCGAACGTGGTGCACGTGTCCCTGGCCGACCCGTACTGCCCCACCGGGCGCGCCGCGGCGCTGAAGGCGGCCCGGGGCCGCGACTGGGAGCCGGTGGACGGGGGCACGCTGGTCGTGGTCGAGGGGCCGCGCTTCTCGACCCGCGCGGAATCGCTCTGGCACCAGGCGCAGGGCTGGTCCGTGGTGGGCATGACCGGTCACCCCGAGGCGGCGCTCGCCCGGGAACTGGAGCTCTGCTACACGTCGTTGACGCTGGTCACGGATCTGGACGCGGGCGCGGAGAGCGGCGAGGGCGTCTCTCACGACGAGGTGCTCCGGGTGTTCGCGGCGAACGTGGACCGGCTGCGGGGCGTGCTGTTCGACGCGGTGGCGGCCCTGCCCGAGAACACGGCCCGGGACTGCCTGTGCGCGAACGCGCTCGGCGGGATGGATCCGGGGTTCCGGCTGCCGTGACGGGAGCCTGGGTTCCGGCTGCCGTTACAGGACCCTGGGTTCCGGCTGCCGTTACAGGACCCTGGGTTCCGGCTGCCGTGACGGAACTTTCCGTTCGGGTGACGGAGTTGTCCACAACCAGCCGGTAGCCCACCGGCTCCGACGCGTTTCGACGCGAGGCCTCATCGTGGCCTTGCAAGCCGATCCCTCGTCGCAGGTGGTGCCCCCATGACCGTTCCCTCGTCCCCGCCCCTCCCGCCGTCCCCGTCCTCCACACTCCCGCCGTCCCTTCGCGTCCCGCGCCCGCTGGGCACGGACGCCCCCGCCACCTGCGTGGTCCCGCAGTTCGAACCGGTGCGGGTGCGCGGTGGCCGGTACCGGCTGGCCCAGGTGCTGCGGCACCGCAGGGGGGTGCTGGCGGCCACCGGCCTGGCGGCCACCGCGGCGGCGCTCGTCGCGGCCGGCCCCCGTGCCGCCCCGGACGCCCCGCGCGCCGAGCGGACCCGCGGCCATCCGGCCGCCCAGCCCGTACGACGGCAGGCGCCGCCGGTGGACATGGTGACGGCGCCGGTGCGGATCGCCGACGCGGCCACCGTGCGGCTGCTGCGCCCCGGCGACCGGGTGGACGTCATCGCCGCCGGAGACCGGGCGGCGGGCGGGGACGCCGAGGTGATCGCGCGCGGCGTACGCGTGACGGGACTGCCGGAGCCGGTCGAGGGGGCCGCGGAGAGCGGGGCGCTGGTCGTCCTCTCGGTTCCGCGCGGCACCGCGGCCCGGCTGGTCGGCGCGAGCGCCACGGCCCGGCTGGCGGTGACACTGTGCTGAACAAGCTGGGGAGATTTCTGGGCCAAATCCTGTCAAGTCGCTCGTTCGAGCTACCGGATACGGCGCAATGGCCGCATGCTGACGTAGGTTGCGGAGCGATTCGTTCCACACCCTGTGCATGCGAGGAGAGTCCCCTAGGTGAGCGCGAAGAAGGAACCGAGCGTCTGGCAGGGCTTCAAGGCCTTCCTGATGCGCGGCAACGTCGTCGATCTGGCGGTAGCGGTGGTCATCGGCGCCGCCTTCACGAACATCGTCAACTCGGTGGTGAAGGGGATCATCAACCCCGTCGTCGGGGCGATCGGCACGAAGAACCTGGACAGCTACAGCTCGTGCCTGAAGGACCCGTGCTCGTTGAACACGGACGGCACGGTCAAGAGCGGCATCCCGATCATGTGGGGGTCGGTCCTCGGATCCGCGCTGAACTTCGTGATCACCGCGGCGGTCGTGTACTTCCTGATGGTCCTGCCCATGGCCAAGTACCTGGCCCGGGTGCAGGCGCACCGCAAGGCGCGCGAGGGCACGCACGAGGTCATCGAGGTGACCGAGCTGGAGGTGCTCAAGCAGATCCGCGACGAGTTGGTCGCACAGCGGGGTACGCCGGGCCGTCAGGACCGCTGACCAGGGCCTCGCGGGGACCTCAGAGGTGGCCGGGGCCGGTTCAGAGGTGGTGGGGCGGCTTCTCGTCGAGGAAGCGCTTGAGGTCGGCCGCGGAGTCGCCCGCCGGGCGGTCGCCCCAGCCGCGGTCCGTGTCGTCGGAGGACTGCCGGTCCAACGGGTCGTCGAAGATCAGCGCGGCCTTCGGGTCGCGCGGCGCTGGCTCGTGGACGGTGCTCATCACTCAAGGGTACGGCGGACCCGCCGCCACCCCGGCCGGGCCGCCCCCGCGGACGCCGTCACCGGACCCCGGGCGCGATACCGCAGCGGTTCTCTGCTGTGCTGGGGGGCATGACGTCGAGTTCCACCCCGGCGCCCGCCTCCCCGGGCACGCCCCAGCCGATCCGGCCGCTGCGCCGCCTCACCGCGCGCGGGCGCGGGGAGTCCCACCGGGTCTCCTCGCCGCTCGAGCTCTTCTTCGACCTGTGTTTCGTCGTGGCCATCGCCCAGGCGGGCGCGGAGCTGGTGCACGCGGTCGCGTCGGGTCACGCGGGCCAGGGCGTCCTGAACTACGCGATGCTGTTCTTCGCCATCTGGTGGGCCTGGATGAACTTCACCTGGTTCGCCTCGGCGTACGACAACGACGACGCGCTCTACCGGATCGTCACCCTGGTCCAGATCGCCGGCGTGCTGGTGCTGGCGGCCGGCGTCTCACGGGCCTTCGCGGACCACGACTTCGCCGTGGTCCTGATCGGCTACGTGATCATGCGGCTGGCGCTGGCCTCGCAGTGGCTGCGGGCCGCGCGGGCGGCCTCGGGGGCGGAGCGGACCATGGCGCTCCGGTACGCCGGCGGGGTGCTGCTCTGCCAGGTCGGCTGGGTCGGTCTGGTGGTGCTGCCGGAGCACGCGCGGCCCTGGGTGTTCCTGGTGATGGCGATCGCCGAGCTGTGTGTGCCCGTGTACGCGGAGAAGGACTACAGCACCTCCTGGCATCCGCACCACATCGCCGAGCGCTTCGGGCTGTTCACGATCATCGTGCTCGGCGAGACGATCTCGGCGGCGACGGTCGCCGTGAAGTCGGCGGTGGCCGAGCACGACGCCCTGGCCGAACTGCTGCCGATCGCGGCGGGCGGCCTGCTGATCGTCTTCTCGGCGTGGTGGATCTACTTCGTGGTGCCGATCCATGGCCACCTGCGCTCCAACAGGCAGTCCTTCCTCTGGGGTTACGGCCACTACCTGATCTTCGCGGCGGCGGCCTCGATCGGCGCGGGCCTGGAGGTGGCCGTGGAGGACGCGGTCGGCAAGGCGCACATCTCGACGCTGTCCGCCTCGGCGGCGGTGACCGTGCCGACCGCGCTGTACCTGCTGACCGTGTGGGCCCTGCACGCGCGGCACTTCAAGGTCGGCACGGCCCAGCAGCTGGTGCTGCCGGTCACGGCGCTGCTGGTGATCTGCTGCACCTTCCTGGGCGACTGGGCGGTGCCCGCGGCGGGCCTCGTGTCGGCGGCCGCGGTGGCCACGGGCACGACCCTGACCGCGCGCACGGCCGCCCGCGGGCGCCCTTCGGACGCCGCCGCCACCGCATCCTGACCGCTCCGCCGGGGAGCCTGGCTGGGCCAGACTGGCCGTCATGACAGTTGACGCATTGACGGACGTGGCCGGGGTGCGGGTGGGACACGCCACCCGCAGCGGCGACGGCTGGCTCACCGGCACCACGGTCGTCCTCGCTCCGGAGGGCGGCGCGGTCGCCGCCGTGGACGTGCGTGGCGGCGGCCCGGGCACCAAGGAGACAGACGCGCTGGACCCGCGCAACCTGGTGCAGCGGGTGGAGGCGTTGGTGCTCACGGGCGGCAGCGCCTACGGGCTCGACGCGGCCTCCGGGGTGATGGCCTGGTTGGAGGAGCGGGGGCGCGGGGTGCGGGTGGGGCCGGATCCCACGCATGTGGTGCCGGTGGTGCCCGCCGCCTGTGTCTTCGACCTGGGGCGCGGCGGCGACTTCCGGGCCCGGCCGGACGCGGCGACGGGGCGGGCGGCGGTCGAGGAGGCGGCCGCGAGCGCGCCCGGGGCGCCGGTCCGGGAGGGGTGCGTGGGCGCGGGCACGGGTGCCGTGGCCGGGGCCCTGAAGGGCGGGGTGGGCAGTGCGAGCACCGTGCTGGCCTCGGGGATCACGGTGGCCGCGCTGGTGGTGGCGAACGCCGCCGGTGGGGTGCTGGATCCCGGGACGGGGGTGCTGTACGGGGAGTTGTTCCAGGGGCGGGTGGACTACCCCGGGGAGCGGGTGCGGGAGGCCGCGCGGCTGCGGCTCGCCGAGAGCGCCGCCGCGAACGGGCTGCCGCCGCTGAACACCACCCTCGCCGTGGTCGCGACCGATGCCGAACTCTCCAAGGCGCAGGCGCAGAAGCTGGCCGGGACGGCGCACGACGGGATCGCCCGCGCGGTGCGGCCGGTACACCTGCTGCACGACGGGGACACGGTGTTCGCGCTGGCCACGGGCGCCCGTCCGCTCGACGCGAGCCCTCTCGCGCTCAACGAGATCCTGGCGGCCGGCGCGGACCTGGTGACGCGGGCGATCGTGCGGGCGGTACGGGCCGCCGAGCCGGTCGACGGGCCGGGCGGGGCGTGGCCGTCGTACGAGGAGCTGTACGGGGCGCGCACGGAACGGTGAGGTGCGCAACGGCGAGGTGCGGGTCCGCGACCTTGCGGGTTCCTGTCGATTGTCCTGGTTCTGTCACGTGACGGCGTCAGCACGCACCGGCGGGAACCCCGGCGGGGGCCCGCGGCCTCTTCTTCCACGCACTGGAGCGGATCACCCACCTCACGAACCTGGAGCAGCCCGTGACAACGCCGGACATTGCAGCGCGGCGCGTACTGGGGGCCTGTGCCGCCCTGATGGTCGGCGCCCTCACGCTCACCGCCTGCGGTGGCAACGCCGACGCCACCACCGACGACGGCAAGGGCGGCGGGCAGGACAGCGCCGCCCGGACGTCGGCCGCGAAGATCGCGATCTCGGCGAAGGACGGCTCGACCGGCGCGTCCATCAACACGACCGGGGTGCGGGTCAGCGGCGGCAGGCTGACCGTCGTGAAGATGACGGTGGCGGGGTCGGGGCAGACCGTGACCGGCACCGTGTCGGCGGACGGCAGCACCTGGAAGCCGAAGGAGCAGCTGGAGCGCGGCACCAAGTACCAGATATCCGCGACCGCCAAGGACTCCAAGGGGCTCACGGCCGCGGCGAACTCCATCTTCACCACCGTCAACTCGGCGAACAGCTTCATAGGCACCTACACGCCGGACAACGGGACGACGGTGGGCGTCGGGATGCCGGTGTCGTTCGACTTCGACAAGGTCATCACCGACAAGAAGGCCGTCCAGTCGCACATCACGGTCACGTCCAGCAGCGGCCAGCAAGTGGTGGGGCACTGGTTCGGGGGGCAGCGGCTGGACTTCCGGCCGCAGGACTACTGGAAGGCCGGCTCCAAGGTCACCATGAAGATCGACCTGGACGGGGTCGAGGGCGCGAACGGCGTCTACGGGGTGCAGAAGAAGACGGTGACCTTCACCGTCGGACGTTCGCAGGTCTCCACGGTGGACGCGCACACGCAGACCATGACGGTGATGCGGGACGGCAGGCTCCTCAAGTCGGTACCGGTGTCCACGGGCAGCCCCGAGCACACGACGTACAACGGGCAGATGGTGATCTCCGAGAAGTTCACCCAGACCCGGATGAACAGCCAGACGGTCGGCCTCGGCGGGGAGTACGACATCCCGGACGTGCCGCACGCGATGCGGCTGACGACGTCGGGGACGTTCATCCACGGCAACTACTGGTACAGCAAGGGCAACCCGCCGTTCGGACGGGTGGGCACCAGCCACGGCTGCGTGGGCATGGCGGACGTGCAGGGCGCGCAGGGCGACACGACGGCCAAGTGGTTCTACGACAACTCGCTGATCGGTGACGTCGTGATCGTGAAGAACTCCCCCGACAAGACCGTGCAGCCCGACAACGGGCTCAACGGGTGGAACCTGTCGTGGAGCGAGTGGACCGCCGGAAGTGCGGTCTGACCGGCAGGTTTTGACGGATCTTCGGGCCGCGCGGGAACACTTCGCGCGGCCCGCGCGTTTTCCCGGCGTACGTTTTCTCGGTTCCCGGACATGATGTCCGACCGAGGGGCTACGGTATGCACCCACAAGGTGACATGCAGCAACGCCGGGAGAAGCCTTGAGCGTTCCGTACGAGACGGCAGCGCCCGAACCAGCCGAGTCGCCCGAGTCTCCGGAGGAGCATCTCGCGCGGCTCCTCGGCCGTGCCCTGAACTCCTTCGAGTTGCCGGACGAGGCCATAAGGCAGCTGGACTGCGCGCTCGCGCACGACAGTTCGCTGCACTCCGCGCACCACAGCGCTGGGCTGCACCGGGAGACGTACCGGCACACCTGGCTGCTCGCCGACGGCTCGGCGGTCACCCTGTGGGAGCTCGTGCACAACACCGCGCCGGGCAGCGAACCGCAGCACGAGGTGTACGTCGACGAGGAGGAGCTGCGGGCGGCGACCCTGCGGCTGCCGTTGCCGCCGGACGCCCCGGACTTCGAGCTGCCGGTGCTGATGACGCTGGCGCCGGTCCCGGAGCCCCGGCACGTGTATCTGCCGGACGAGTCGGCGGACCACGCACGCCGGCTGCTGCGTCGTGCGGAGAACGCGGACCGGCCGGGCACGGAGACCGCGCGGGCGCTGGCCACGGCGTTCGCGCACCAGATCACCCAGGCGTTCGGGCGGCCGGGGCGGACGGGCCGGGCGGGCGTGAGTTTCTCGCTCTACGAACACGCGTTCCTGCTGGGTGACGGCCGTGAGCTGTCCCTGTGGGAGGTCGAGCACACGGCGACGCCGGACGGCCGGCACATGTGCGAGGTGTACCCGACGGAGGACGCGGCCAGGGACGCGATGGAGCGGCGGGCGGCGCGGCTGGGCTAGCCCCAGGGCCTTCCGGGCGGCTCAGCGGCCGCCGAGGCGGCGGACCAGTCCGGCGAAGGCGTCCTGTTCGGCCGGGGTCAGTTCCACGACCTCCCGCGAGGGGCTGGGCCTGAGCGGGTGCGGGAAGCCGGGCAGGGTGTCCGCGGTGTACCGGGCGAGGGCCTCGCGGCGGTTGCGGCGCAGCAGACGCGTCACGACGGCCGCCCAGGCCACGGTCGCCAGGGTGAGCGCGGCCATGCCGATCAGCTGGAGGGTCGAGACGTGCTCAGGCATACGCCCCAGTACACACCACGGTCCGGGACTTTGGCCCCGGACCGTGACGTATCTCGCAGGTGCCGTGAACAACTCACAGCGAATCAAAGGGACAAGAAGGGGGGCGGGCCCGCAGGGCGGCCCGCGCGGACGCTCAGGCCGCGACCGGCTGCTTGGCCTCCTTGGCGGTGGCGGCCGGGCCGGAGACGGCGTCGCCCGTCGAGACCTGTCCGGCCGGCTTGCGCATGCCCTTCAGGATGACGACGAGGGCGGTGGTGACGCAGACGCCGGCGGCGATGGCGATCAGGTAGAGGAACGGGTTGCCGATGAGCGGGACCACGAAGATGCCGCCGTGCGGGGCGCGCAGCGTGGCGCCGAAGACCATCGACAGGGCGCCGGTGATCGCGCCGCCGACCATCGAGGAGGGGATCACGCGCAGCGGGTCGGCCGCGGCGAACGGGATCGCGCCCTCGGAGATGAAGGAGGCGCCGAGGACCCAGGCCGCCTTGCCGTTCTCCCGCTCGGTCTCGGTGAAGAGCTTGCCGCGCACGGTGGTCGCGAGGGCCATCGCCAGCGGCGGGACCATGCCGGCCGCCATGACCGCGGCCATGATCTTCATCGCGGAGTCGCTCGGGCTGGAGACCGCGATACCGGCGGTGGCGAAGGTGTACGCGACCTTGTTGACGGGGCCGCCGAGGTCGAAGCACATCATCAGGCCGAGCAGGGCGCCGAGCAGGACGGCGTTGGAGCCGGACAGGCCGTTCAGCCAGTCGGTCATGCCCTTCTGGGCGGAGGCGATGGGCTTGCCGACCACGACGAACATCAGGAAGCCGACGATCGCCGTGGAGATCAGCGGGATCACCACCACCGGCATGATGCCGCGCAGCACCGCCGGGATGTTGATCTTCTGGATCGCCATCACCACACCGCCGGCCAGCAGACCGGCGACCAGACCGCCGAGGAAGCCCGCGTTGATGGTGGAGGCGATCATGCCGCCCACGAAGCCGGGGACCAGACCCGGCCGGTCCGCCATGCCGTAGGCGATGTAGCCCGCCAGGACCGGGACGAGGAAGCCGAAGGCGACGGCGCCGATCTGGAACATCAGGGCGGCCCAGCTGTCGGTCTGGGTCCACACGAAGTGGTTCAGCACGGACGGCGCCGACTTGATCTCGTAGCCGCCGATCGCGAAGCCGAGGGCGATCAGCAGACCGCCGGCCGCGACGAAGGGGACCATGTAGCTCACGCCGGACATCAGCCACTTGCGCAGCTTGGTGCCGTAGCCCTCGCCCGCCTCCCCGGCGCGCTCGACCGGCGTGGCCGGTGCGGAGCCGGAGGTGACCTCGCCACGGGCGGCCTTCGCGCGGACCTCGCCGATGAGGTCGGCGGGGCGGTTGATGCCCGCCTTCACGCCGACGTCGACGGTCGGCTTGCCCGCGAAGCGGTCCTTCTCGCGGACGGGGACGTCGTGGGCGAAGATCACACCGTCCGCCGCCGCGATGACCGCGGGGTCGAGCCGGGTGAAGCCGGCCGAGCCCTGCGTCTCGACGACGAGTTCGACGCCCGCCTCGCGGCCCGCGTTCTCCAGGGACTCGGCGGCCATGTAGGTGTGGGCGATGCCGGTGGGACAGGAGGTGACGGCGACGATCCGGAAGGGACGCGCGTCGCCTTCGCGGCGCGCGTCGTCTTCCGGGCCCGCGTCGTCATCGCTGGCCGCTGCGGTGCCGGCGGAGGCCGCCACCGGCGCCGCAGCGGTGTTCTGGGAGGCGCCCGCGGCACCCTGGGCGGCGCCCGCACCGGCGTCGGCGGTGCCCGTCGCGGCCTGCGTGTCCCGTGCGGGCGCGTCGGCCGTCGTGGGCGTCTCGTCGCCCCGGATCAGCGCCGCCGCGGTCCCCGCGTCGGCCGCCGAGCGCAGCGCGTCGGTGAACTCGCTGTTCATCAACTGGCGGGCCAGCGAGGAGAGGATCGTGAGGTGGGCGTCGTCGGCGCCGGCGGGGGCCGCGATCAGGAAGATCAGGTCGGCGGGGCCGTCGGGCGCGCCGAAGTCGATGCCGGCGGCGCTGCGCCCGAAGCCGAGCGTCGGCTCGGTGACATGGGCGCTGCGGCAGTGCGGGATGCCGATGCCGCCGTCGAGTCCGGTCGGCATCTGGGCCTCGCGGGCGGCCACGTCGGAGAGGAAGCCCTGCAGGTCGGTCACCCGGCCCAGGGTCACCATGCGCTCGGCGAGGGCGCGCGCCGCCGCTTCCTTGGTGTCGGCGGACAGGTCGAGATCGACCAGGTCCGCGGTGATCATGTCGCTCATCGCGGGCTCCTATGCACGCGTATCGCCCGGAGTGTGGGGTGGGCGGGGGTGGGGACGGGGGTGCCGTGGGGGGCAGGGGTGCCGTGGGAGGCGGGGTGGGAGACGGGGCCGGGGAAGCCCCGCCTCCCGGGGACGGCGGGGCGGCTCAGGGTGCCCCGACGGCCCGCCGGCGCGGCGAGTAACGAGGGACCTCGCCGCTCCTGGGCCGGTTGTCGGCGGGCGGCGCCGGGGCGGCGCGCGGCGGTACGGGCGGTCGTGTCCGAGGTCATGACACCGGCTCCGTCAGTTCGCGGTCGACGGGGACGAGGTCGGTGACGGTGACCGCCGCGTGGTCCAGGTCGGCCGGGGTGGGCATCACGCTGCCGGGCAGCTGGACGGCGGCCGCGCCGTGGGCGACGGCGGAGGCCAGGGCCCGCGGGCCGCTGCCGCCGGCGATGAGGAAGCCGGCCAGGGAGGAGTCGCCGGCGCCGACGTTGCTGCGGACGGTGTCCACGCGGGCGCTCGCGAACCAGGCGCCGGTGTCCGTCACGAGGAGCTGGCCGTCGGCGCCCAGGCTGGCGAGCACCGCGCCCGCTCCCATGCCGCGCAGTTCCTCGGCCGCCTTCAGGGCGTCACCCACGGTCGACAGGGGGCGCCCGACGGCTTCCGCGAGTTCCTCGGCGTTGGGCTTCACCACGTCGGGACCCTCACGCAGCGCTTCGAGCAGGGCGCGCCCGGAGGTGTCGAGGGCGATGCGTGCGCCCCCGGCGTGCGCCCGGGCGACGACTTCGGCGTACCAGGAGGGGGCGAGCCCGCGCGGCAGGCTGCCGCAGCAGGCGATCCAGTCGGCGTCGCGGGACTGCTCGCGGACGGTCTCCAGGAGGAGTTCCTGCTCGGCGGCCGAGAGCTCGGGGCCCGGCGCGTTGATCTTGGTGAGCACCCCGTCGGACTCCGCGAGGGCGATGTTGGAACGGGTGGCCCCGGCGACCGGGACCGGCGCGACCTCGATGCCCTGGGTGTCGAGCAGCTCGGCGACGAGCGCGCCCGGCGCACCGCCCAGGGGCAGGACGGCCACCGTGCGCCGGCCGGCCGCGGCGACGGCACGGGAGACGTTCACCCCCTTGCCGCCGGGGTCCATGCGTTCGCCGGTGGCGCGGATGACCTCGCCGCGCTCCAGGACGGGGACCTCGTAGGTGCGGTCGAGGGAGGGGTTGGGGGTGACGGTGAGGATCATGCCCGTACCGCTCGTGCTGTTCGTGGTGCTCATGCTCGTACTACTTCCGTGCCGCCGCGCTCGATGGCGGCGGCGTCCTCGGGGGTCAGTCCGGTGTCGGTGATCAGCAGGTCCACGTCGTCCAGGGCGCCGAAGCGGGCGAAGTGCTCCTGGCCGTGCTTGGCGGAGTCGGCGAGCAGGACCACCCGGCGGGCGGCGGCCACTGCGGCCCGCTTGACCGCGGCCTCGGCGAGGTCGGGGGTGGTCAGGCCCTGCTCGGTGGAGAAGCCGTTGGCGGCGACGAAGAGGACGTCCGCGCGGATCTCGCTGTACGCGCGCAGCGCCCAGGCGTCCACGGCGGCGCGGGTACGGTGCCGTACCCGCCCTCCGACCAGGTGGAGCTGGATGCCCGGGTGGTCGGCGAGACGGGCCGCGATGGGGAGGCTGTGGGTGACGACGGTGAGGTCCGCCTCCAGCGGGATGGCCGCGGCGAGCCGGGCGACCGTCGTACCGGCGTCGAGGATCAGGGTGCCCTCGACGGGCAGTTCCGGGACGGCGGCCTTGGCGATGCGGTCCTTCTCGTCGGCCGAGGTGGACTCGCGTTCGGTGAGGTCCGGCTCGAAGTCGAGGCGTCCGGCCGGTATGGCGCCGCCGTGCACCCGGCGGACCAGGCCCGCCCGGTCGAGGGCCTTCAGGTCACGGCGGATCGTCTCCTGGGTGACCTGGAACTCCTCGGCGAGCGACACGACGTCCACCCGGCCGCCGTCCCGGGCGAGCCGGAGGATCTCCTGCTGCCGCTCCGGTGCGTACATGCCCCTGTGCCTCCGCTCCAGCCGACGTCCACTCGATGTCCACTCGTTGTCCGGCCGGGTCCGACTGTGTCCGACTGATGCCCGAACTTGTGGTTTCGCTTCGGAGGCTACGCCTGGATTTCCGGAAAGTAAACAGGTTCGGACCTCAAACGGGCATGATCGGACTTCCGGCCTCTTCCGGGCGACGGTCAGTGGACGAGTTCGCCCTCCTGCTCCGGCGCCTCCTCGGCCGTTTCCGGAAGCGGCTCGTCCGCCGCGCCCGCCTCCGGATCCCGCGCCGGGCGCCTCGGCAGGGCGAACATCAGCAGGAAGATCACGACCAGGACGGCGGCCACCCACAGCAGCGCGTGCCGGAAGGCGTGCGCGAAGGCCGGGCCGACCTGGGCCGGGGTCAGCCGGTCGCCGATGACCCCGAAGAAGACGACCGAGACCAGGCCCAGGCCGAGCGCGTTGCCCATCTGCTGCACGGTGTTGATCAGGCCGGAGGCGGAACCGGCGTGCTCGCGCGGCACCTCCGACAGCACCGCGTCGGTCAGCGGGGCGACGATCAGGCCCATGCCCGCGCCCATCACGACCAGCGGCAGCGCCATCTGCCAGGAGGCGACGGCGAGGCCGTAGCGGTGGGACTCCCAGACGTAGATCAGCACACCGAGCGCCATCAGCAGGGCGCCGGCCTGGAGCACCCCGCGGCCGAAGCGCGGGACCAGCTTCTGCACGGACAGGCCGGCCGCGACGGACACGGCGAGGGAGAACGGCACCCCCGTGAGGCCGGCGTGCAACGGGGTCCAGCCGAGGCCGATCTGCATGTACAGCGTCCAGACCAGGAAGAACACCCCGAGCGCGATGCCGAAGACGGTCTGGACGGCGATCCCCGCGGCGAAGCTCTTCACCCTGAAGAGGGACGTCTCGATGAGCGGGGAGCCGTCGGCGGCGGCCTTCCGGCGCTCGTACGCGACGAGGACGCCGAAGACGACGAGCGCGCCGGCCATCGACACGTACCCCCACAGCGGCCAGCCCAGCTCGCGGCCCCGGGTCAGGGGGTAGAGCAGCATCAGCAGGCCGAGGGTGACCAGGGCGACGCCGACCAGGTCCAGTTTCAGGGCGCGCGGGGCCTTGGATTCGCTGATGTAGCGGCGGCCGAGGAGCAGTGCCACGATGCCGACCGGGAGGTTGATCAGGAAGATCGGGCGCCATGCGAGGCCGAACAGGTTCCACTCGGTGAGGAGGGCGCCGAGCAGCGGACCGGAGACCGCGCCGAGGCCGACGATCGCGCCGAACAGGCCGAAGACCTTGCCGCGTTCGTGGGCCGGGAACGTGGCGTGCACGATCGACAGCACCTGCGGGACCATCATCGCCGCCATGGCGCCCTGCAGGATACGGGCGGCGACCAGCGTCTCCGGGTTGGCGGCGAAGCCGCACAGGGCCGAGGCGAGGGTGAAGCCCGCGACGCCGACGAGGAACAGCCGCTTGCGGCCGTGGATGTCGCCGAGGCGGCCGCCGGTGATCAGACCGGCCGCGAAGGCGAGGGCGTAGCCGGCGGTTATCCACTGGATCTGGCTGAAGGAGGCGCCGGCGTCCCGCTGGATGGAGGGGATCGCGATGTTGACGATCGTGACGTCGACGAGGTCCATGAAGGCGGCGGTCATCACGATGGCGAGGGCCAGCCAGCGGTGCGGTGCGCCGGGGGAGGCCGACGTCCCGGGCGCCGCAGGGGTGGGCGTGGTGGAGGTGGTGGTCGTGGTGGAGGTGGTGGGCGTGGTGGAGGTGGTGGTCGTGGTGGAGGTGGTGGGCGTGGTGGGTCGGGTGCCGGTGCGTCCTGGCCGGGCGCGCAGTTCTCCGCGCCGCTGCGGGGTGCCCTGCGGGCCGTTCGTCTCGCTGGAGGTCATAGGGCGAACCTAAGGAGGCAATAGGTCAGATCCTGTCCTCTTGATACGGCATGCTCGGACACATGACGACGGACACCCCGGCTCGGCTGCTTCAGCTTCTGTCTCTCCTCCAGACGCCCCGTGAGTGGCCCGGGGGTGAACTCGCCGAGCGGCTCCAGGTGTCCCGGCGGACCGTGCGGCGGGACATCGACCGGCTGCGGGAACTGGGCTATCCGGTGGAGGCCAGCAAGGGCTCCGACGGGGGATACCGGCTGGTCGCCGGGAAGGCCATGCCGCCGCTGCTGCTCGACGACGAGGAGGCGGTGGCCATCGCGGTCGGGCTGCGGGCCGGGGCCGGGCACGCCGTCGAGGGCGTGGACGAGGCGTCGGTGCGGGCGCTGGCCAAACTGGAGCAGGTGCTGCCGGCCCGGCTGCGGCACCGGGTGAGTACGCTCCAGGCCGCGACCACTCCGCTGACCAGCGGTGACGGGGCCAGTATCGCGCCCGAGACGCTGACCGTGATCGCCTCCGCGGTCGCGGGGCAGGAGCGGCTGCGGTTCGCCTACCGGGCGGCCGACGGGAGCGAGAGCAGGCGGCAGGCCGAGCCGTACCGGCTGGTGTCGACCGGTCGGCGCTGGTACCTCGTGGCGTACGACCTCGACCGCGCCGACTGGCGGACGTTCCGCGTGGACCGGGTGAGCGAGCCGTTCGCGACCGGGGCGCGGTTCACCGCACGCGAGTTGCCGACCGGGAACGCGGCGGAGTACCTCCGGCGGTCCATCCAACGGCAGCAGGCGACGTACGAGTTCGAGGTCGCGTTCGCCGCGCCGGCGGCGGAGGTGGGGGCCCGCGTCCCGGCGTGGATAGGAACACCGGTGGCGGAAGGGGACGGTGGCCGGTGCGTCCTGCGGGGGGTGACCGGTGATCCGGCGGACTGGCTGGCGGTGCGGTTGGCGATGACGGGCTACGAGTTCGAGGTACGCGGGCCTGGGGAACTCATCGAGCGCGTGAAGGAGTTGGGAGGCCGGCTGAGCCGGGCCGGCGGGGGGTCCTGAGCGGGCGCCCGGGTGGACGGGGCGGTGCCGGCGGAGCTGGTCACGCTCCCTCTCCCTGCCAGTCGAACCCCCGCAGCGCCTCCAGGTTCCGCAGTGCCAGCGCCATCGGCCCCTGCTCCCCCGTCGGGGCGGCCGTGTCCGCCGCCCAGGTCTCCATCGCCACCCGCACGGCGGCGCCGGCCACCGCCGCGGCGAAGCGGAGGCGCGGTGTCGGGGCAACGTTGTCGCCGTCCCGCGCGGTGCGCTCCGCCAGGACCGACGCCAGGTGGTGTTCCGCGGACTGGCAGACCTCCGCCCACACCTTCCGCAGGGCCGGGCTGGTGTCGGCCAGGTGGATCAGGGTGCGGACCCATTCCCAGGAGGCCGCCGAGACCCCGGAGCCCGGGGTGAGGGTGTGGCGGACCGCGTGTTCGAGGGCCGCGGGCACGGAGAGGGCCGCCGGGGCGGACCGCACCGCCTCCGCCCAGCGCTGGGCGCCGATCACGTAGAGGGGGGCGATCGCCTCCTCCTTCGTGGCGAAGTAGCGGTAGAACGTGCGCGGGGCGATGCCCGCGGCCTGTGCGATGTCCTCGGCGCGGGTGGCCCGCAGGCCCTGTCGCACGAAGAGCCCCGCGGCCGCACGGGCGATCTCCATCCGGGTCTCCGCCTTGCGCCGTTCCGTCAGGGAGGCGGTCGGGGGGTTCTGCCCGGGGGTGTCGCCGGTGGTGCTGGGGGTGCTCACCTCGGCAGGCTATGCCTCTGTGGCAGAATCTGCCATCCGGTGGTTCACCCCGTGGTTCAGGTACGGGGTGGACCACCGTTTCCGCATGCGGGAGCGGAGCGGGAGCGAACCAGCACCCGGTGAGCGCGGGATCCATGGAAGCGTGGAGCCGGGCTCCGGCGCCCGGGAGGGATAGGCGCCGAAGCCCGGCTGGGGGAAAGTCCCGGCGCCGGGGGGATGGTGCGTCGGGACGTGGTTCAAGGGCAGGTCGTCAGAGGTCGTCGAGGGTGATCGGGGTCCGCTGGAACGTTTCGTCCCATCGAGCCCCCCAACTCCTGGGCCCAGAGTGCTTGTTCCCTACACGCGGCTCCTGAAGCGGCGGTACCGCGCCATGTTTGCGCCGTCTTTCGCCACCCGGCGCACGCGCCCAGGGCAAGGGGCACCTCGCGCGCCCCCAGGCGCGCGAGCCCCACACTCACGCCTTCCCCGCACAACCCTCTTACGCCGCCGGTTCGAACCCGGTGGAGCGGGCCAGCTTCTTCAGTTCGAGGAGGGCGTGCTTCTCGATCTGGCGGATCCGCTCACGGGTCAGTCCGTGCTCCTTGCCGACCTCGGTCAGCGTGCGCTCACGGCCGTCCTCGATGCCGTACCGCATCTTGATGATCGACGCCGTGCGCTGGTCCAGGCGGCCGATCAGGTCGTCCAGCTCCTCGCTGCGCAGCAGGGTCAGGACGGACTGCTCGGGGCTGACCGCCGACGTGTCCTCCAGGAGGTCGCCGAACTGGGTGTCGCCCTCGTCGTCCACCGACATGTTCAGCGAGACCGGGTCGCGGGCCCAGTCGAGGACGTCGATGACGCGCTCCGGCGTGGAACCGAGCTCGGCGGCGATCTCCGCGGGCTCCGGGTCGCGGCCGTTCTCCCGGTTGAACTCGCGCTGGACACGGCGGATCCGGCCCAGCTCCTCCACCAGGTGGACGGGGAGCCGGATGGTCCGGGACTGGTCCGCGATGGAGCGGGTGATGGCCTGCCGGATCCACCAGGTAGCGTAGGTCGAGAACTTGAAGCCCTTGCGGTAGTCGAACTTCTCGACGGCGCGCACCAGGCCGGCGTTGCCCTCCTGGATCAGGTCGAGGAGGGGCAGTCCGCTGCGCGGGTAGCGCCGCGCGACGGCCACGACAAGGCGGAGGTTGGAGCGGATGAAGACGTCCTTCGCCCGCTCGCCGGCGGCGACGAGTGCCTCCAGCTCCTCACGGGTGGCGTCCGACGCGGACTCCTCCTCGCCGTCGAGGACCTGTCGCGCGAACACACCCGCCTCTACGGCCTGGGACAGCTCGACTTCCTTGGCGGCATCGAGCAGCGGTGTGCGCGCGATCTCGTCGAGGTACATGCCGACCAGGTCACGGTCGGCTATCTCGCCGCCGTGGCCGCGAACGGCACGGGCGCGAACACTGCTTGCCGAGTCGGCCGCCTCGCCAGTGGCGGTCTTACGACGGGCGACGGCACGGGTTGCCATGCGTGCTCCCTTGCGATGGTGGGCGGGCGGGGTGGTCCTGTCGGTCCTTCAGCTGCCGGGTCCTCGACTCGACGCCCTGGGGAACTCCACTCCTGGAACTCCTCGGACTCTCGCCGAGTGCCCTGCATCTGGTGGAAACAACGACTGGAATCCGGACAGAATTCCCACCCCGCACCCCGAATTTCTGATCATGCAGTATCCTGCGCAACCCCGCGAGGAGACCGGATGGCGTCCGAACGTCCAGAGGTGCAGGTCAGGCCGGGGAACGAGGGGGACCTCGCAGCCCTCACCGAGATCTACAACCACTACGTCCGTGAGACGCCCATCACATTCGACACGGTGGCCTTCACTCCGGAAGAGCGTCGGCCGTGGCTGCTCTCCCACCCGGAAGACGGCCCGTACCGGCTGATGGTTGCCGTGGCGCCGGACTCACAGGAGATTCTCGGGTACGCCACATCCAGTCCCTACCGAGCGAAACCGGCCTACGCGACCTCTGTGGAGACCACCGTCTACGTCGCCCCGCACGCCGGCCGACGCGGAGTCGGCACCCTTCTCTACCGGACCCTCTTCGAGGCGCTCGCGGGCCAGGACCTGCACCGGGCCTACGCGGGCATCGCACAGCCGAACGAGGCGTCCACCCGGCTGCACGAGCGCTTCGGGTTCGGGTACGTCGGAACGTACCGCGAGGTGGGCCGCAAATTCGGCCGCTACTGGGACGTGGCCTGGTACGAGCGCCCGCTCTGACCGCGCCGCGCAGGAGCGCCCGCCCGGGTACGAGCGCCCGCCCCGGGCACGAGCGCCCGCCCCGGCCGCCCCGCCGCGCGTCACCCGAACTGCACGGACCGCTTCGCCATCCCCATCCAGAATCCGTCGATCACCGACTTCTGCGCGTCGAGACCGCCGCCGGCGTCCGCCGCGCCCATCGTGACGAAGAGCGGGGCGAAGTGTTCGGTACGCGGATGGGCGTAGCGGCCGGCCGGGGCCTTGTCGAGGAAGTCGAGCAGGGCGTCCCAGTCGCGGTGCTCCAGTGCCCGGCGGCCCCAGTCGTCGAACTCGGAGGACCAGGTCGGCACACCGCCCCCGGCGTGGCGCAGGGCGGCCAGGTTGTGGGTGAAGAAGCCGGAGCCGACGATCAGCACGCCCTCGTCGCGCAGCGGGGCGAGCCGGCGGCCGATCTCCATCAGCCGGACCGGGTCGAGGGTGGGCATGGAGATCTGCAGTACGGGGATGTCGGCGGCCGGGAACATCTCCACCAGGGGAACATAGGCGCCGTGGTCCAGGCCGCGCTCCGGGATGTCCTGGACGGGGATGCCGGGGGCGCGCAGCAGCTTGCGCACGCTCTCGGCCAGCTCCGGTGCGCCGGGGGCGGCGTACTGCACTGTGTAGTAGTGCTCGGGAAAACCCCAGAAGTCGTAGACGAGCGGGACGGTCCGCACGGCGCCGAGGGCGAGAGGGGCCTCCTCCCAGTGCGCGGAGACCATCAGGATCGCCTTGGGGCGGGGCAGGTCGGCGCTCCACGCCGCCAGTTCGCCCGGCCAGACCGGGTCGTCGGCGAGCGGGGGCGCGCCGTGGCTCAGATAGAGCGCGGGCATGCGCTCCTGGGAAGCGGCGGATCGCTCCGGGGCGACGGCGGACATGACGGCGGCTCCCTCCGGGTCTTTCCTGGACCCGATGTTTTAACTCTCAAGCTTTCTGTACGACACCTTACGCCGGACTTGTTTAATCTTCAAGGAGAGGCCTCGTAGAGTGGGATACATGAATAGGGCATCCTTCGACTCCGCCGCCGCGCAGGACCGCTGGCTCACCGCCGACGAACAGCGCGTCTGGCGCTCGTACCTGCACGCCTCGACCCTGCTGGAGGACCATCTGGACCGTCAGCTCCAACGGGACGCGGGGATGCCGCACATCTACTACGGCCTGCTCGTCGGCCTCGCCGAGGCGCCCGACGGGCGGCTGCGGATGACCGAGCTGGCGATGAACGCGAAGATCACCCGGTCCCGGCTGTCGCACGCCGTGGCCCGCCTGGAGAAGAACGGCTGGGTCCGGCGGGAGGACTGCCCCTCCGACAAGCGGGGCCAGTTCGCCGTGCTGACCGACGAGGGTGCCGAGGTGCTGCGGCGGACCGCGCCGGGCCACGTGACCGCCGTACGGCAGGCGCTGTTCGAGCGGCTGACGCCGGAACAGCAGCAGACCCTCGGCGAGATCATGCAGATCGTCGCCGAGGGCCTGCAGCCCAGCGATGCGGGCGCGGACCTGCCCTGGCTCCGGTGAGGAGCCGCTCCGCTGCGGAGCCGCTCCGCCGAGGAGCCGGGACAGGCCCGTGGGGGTACCCGTGGATGGAACGGTGAGTCACTCTCAGAGGCGCTGCGGCCTCTGTGCCCTCAGTGGCCTCAGTGGCCTCAGTGGCCTCAATGGCCTCAGTGCCCTCGATTGCCTCAGTGGGCGACCACCGGGATCGCCACCTCGTCCGCCGCGCCGTCCCCGGAGGCCACGGGGGTGGCTTCCGGCTTGCCGGCGTTGACCAGGGCCACCACGATGACCGCGGCCAGCGCCAGCATGCCGACGGCGAACCAGATGGCGTTGGTGTAGCCGTGCACCGCGCCTTCCATCTGGACCAGCTGCTGCTGCGACTTGGAGGTCGCGGTGGCGATGTGGTCCTTGATGTACGACGTCGTCGCGGACGCGGCGATCGTGTTCAGCAGGGCGGTGCCGATGGCGCCGCCCACCTGCTGCGAGGTGTTGACCATCGCGGAGGCGACACCGGCGTCCCGCGGCTCGACGCCGAGCGTGGCCAGGGACATGGCCGGCATGAACGCCGTACCCATGCCGAGGCCGAGCAGCAGCACCGCCGGCAGGACCGTCGAGGCGTACGACGAGCCGATCTCCAGCCGGGTCATCAGCAGCATGCCGAGGGCGGCGACCAGGAAGCCCGGGCCCATCAGCAGCCGGGCCGGGACCCGGGTCATCAGCCGGGTGCCGATCTGGGTGGAGCCGATCATCATGCCCGCGACCATCGGCAGGAAGGCGAAGCCGGTCTGGATCGGCGAGAAGCCCTTGATGGCCTGGAGGTAGTAGGTCAGGAAGAGGAAGGTGCCGAACATCGCGATGATCGCGATGCCGAGGGAGAGGTAGATACCGCCGCGGTTGCGGTCGGTGACCACGCGCAGCGGCAGCAGCGGGGCCTTGACGCGGGTCTCGGTGACGACGAACGCGGTCAGCAGCACCGCGGAGGCGACGAACAGACCGATGGTGGTGGCGTCGCCCCAGCCGTCGGACTCGGCACGGGTGAAGCCGTAGACCAGGGAGACCAGGCCGAGGGTGGACAGCAGCACGCCGGGGATGTCGAGCGGGTTGCGGTTGCGGCCGCCCTCCGGCTCACGGATGACGAAGTAGGCGCCGAGCGCGGCGACGATGGCGAACGGGATGTTCACGAAGAACGTCCAGCGCCAGTCCAGGTACTCGGTGAGCACACCGCCGAGGATGAAGCCGACGGCGCCGCCGCCACCGGCGATCGCACCGTAGATACCGAACGCCTTGGCACGCTCCTTGGCGTCCGTGAACATCACGGCGAGCAGGGACAGCGCGGCCGGGGCGAGCATGGCGCCGAAGACGCCCTGGAGGGCGCGGGCGCCGAACATCATCGCGCCGGAGGTGGCGGCGCCGCCGAGCGCGGAGGCGGCGGCGAAGCCGGTCAGGCCTATGACGAAGGCCCGCTTGCGGCCCCACAGGTCGGCGATGCGACCGCCGAAGAGGAGCAGACCGCCGAAGGCGAGGGCGTAGGCCGTGACGACCCACTGCCGGTTGCCGTCGGAGATGCCCAGGTCGGTCTGGGCGGAGGGCAGTGCGATGTTCACGATGGTGGCGTCGAGGACGACCATCAGCTGGGCGAGCGCGATGAAGACGAGCGCTTTCCAGCGGTTGGCGTCACCGGACGGTGCCGGTGCGCCGGGAGCCTTGGCGGCTGTTTCAGACATGGGGGTACCCACTTCGTGACTTCGGTACTTCGGGACTTCTGGACTTCTGGACTTCTGGACTTCGTGACGGAAAGTCGGAGTTCGTGACGGAAGAAGTGCTGCGCGAGAACGTGCTGGGTGAAGGACGGACGCGTGGAATAGAGACGCGTGAAGGACGGACGTGCCTGACTAGGGATGCGTGAAAGAGGGACCTGTCGGCGGCCCCGGACTCATCGGCTGTCGGACTGATCGGCTGTCGGTGTCGGACTGATCGGCTGTCGAACTGATCGGCTGTCGGACGGTTTTGGTGGCTGGGTCAGGCCTGGCGCAGGTCCTCCATGGTCACGGCCGTGCCCGGCAGGACGGAGCGGGCCGGGGCCCGCAGCCCGTCCAGGAACAGCTGCAGATGACGGTGGACGAAGCGGTCGTTGATCAGGCAGCCGGTGCCGGCCGGCGGCCGGCTGAGCTGGGCCACGGCGATCATCACATCGCCGACGCCCACCTCCGGACGGAGCTGTCCGGCCGCCTTGGCGCGGTCCATGAGCTGCCCGATGAGCTGCTCGCACCGCTCGCGCGCCGCTTCCAGGTCGGGGTGGTTCTTGTCGAAGGTGCTGGAGACCATCGGGCACAACGCGCTGACCCGCTCGTCGGCGGACGTGTGCACGAACCGCTCCAGCGCTCCGAAGGCGTCGCCGGTCTCCGCGAGCGCCAGCTCGGCCGCCTCGGACGTCCGGTCCATCACGGAGCAGACGACCTCACGGACGAGCGCGTCACGGTCGGGGAAGTTGCGGTACAGGGTGGCGTTGCCGACGCCGGCCCGGCGGGCGATCTCGTCGAGGGGCACGTCGTGGCCGTACTCGGTGAACATCTCGCGGGCGGCGGTGACGATCCGCTCCCGGTTGCGCAGGGCGTCGGCGCGGGGCCGGGGTGCCTTGCGCACGGCGGGGGTGGCGGTCGCGGTCTGCACGGCGCACTCCTGTCCAGGTCGTTCGGTGGCTGCTTGCTCGGTACTGCACTGCTGTGGCTCTCCGGACGATCCGGGGAGCAGTTCCCCGTTTCGCTCGGACACAGGTCTAAACGGGGAGACGGTCCCCGGTTATTTCCCCACCCTCCCTCCAATCCTTGTGACCTGAATCACACTCGCATGCCCGGGGAAATCCCACGATCGGCCTCTACAGCGCGCGTCCCCACCCCCCTCGCCACAGGGTGATCAAAAGGGTGCAGCCGGACACCGGCGGCTGCCGTGGCGCGAAAGGTCCATGCATGCAGCCGCAGCAGCCCAGCCGCCGTGACCCCGTGAGCCGCTCCGCCCCCACGCACCGCCGCGGACCCGCCCACCGCCGGCTTCGGCTGCCCACGGGCCGCCGGGCATCCGCAGACCTCGGCATATCCACGGACCGCCGGACACCCCCGGACCGCCGGACACCCCCGGACCGCCGGGCCTGCGCACACCGCCGGACATCACCGGGCCGCCGAATATCCGCGGGCAACCGCATACGCCGCCACCGCCGTGCGGTCTGCCTCGCCGCCCTCACCGCGCTGCTCCTCATGGTCGGCACCTCCGCGGGCACCGGGCACTTCACGGCGGCCCCCACACCGGCCGGCGCCGGCCCGTTCGCGCTGGCCCGCTCCGCCGCATACAGCCCGTGCCTGATCAGCGGCGGCCACAACGTCCAGATGACCGAGGGCATCCCGACCCCCGGCGGCTACTCCCGCTCCACCGGCACCGTGCACGCCCTGACCCTGATGGTCGACTTCCCCGACGCACCCGGCCAGGGCAGCGCGCTCGACCGCTACACCGAGTTCTTCCCGCAGACCCAGGAATGGTTCCGCACGGCTTCCTACGGCAAGCTCGACTACCGGCCCGAGGCGCCCATCGACCACTGGCTGCGGATGCCCAAGCCGTTCAAGGCCTACGGCATAGAGCGCGGTGCCCCCTTCGACCCCGGCTACCGGCAGCTCGTCCAGGACATCGTGGCCGCCGCCGACCCGGACGTGGACTTCCGGTCGTACGACCTCCTGAACGTGCTGGTCACCCCGAACGCCGGCCCGTCGGCCCTGGACACGGTCCTGTCGGTGACCTTCGCGGGCAACGGCGACGCCCCCGTCGCCGACGGCGTCCCGGTCGCCAACGCGTCCTTCGTGTACTCCCGCCAGGACGACGGCTCCGGCTCCTACGCCCGCACCGGCTACCGGGTCCTCCCCCACGAGAACGGCCATGTCTTCGGCCTGCCCGACCTCTACACCCAGGAGGGCGGGGGCGCGGTGGGGCACTGGGACATCATGAGCGAGGACTGGGGCGCCGACAACGATCTGCTCGCCTGGCACAAGTGGAAGCTGGGCTGGCTGGACGCGGACCAGGTCAGCTGCGCGGCGGCCCGGGGCACCGCCGACTACACCCTCACCCCGCTGGCCCGCACCGGCGGCCGCAAACTCGTCTTCGTCCCCGTCGACGCCCGCACCGGCTACGCCCTGGAAGTACGCGCCAAAGGCGGCAACGACGAGGAGGTCTGCCGTCCCGGCGTCCTGATCTACAAGGTCGACGCGAACGTCGACACCGGCCGCGGCCCCATCAAGGTCTACGACGCCCACCGCGACACCGGCGGCTGCACCCGCAGCCCCAACGTCCAGGCGGAACTCTCCGACGCCCCGTTCGGCCCGGGCGAAACCTTCAAGGACCCACGACACAAGATCGAGGTACGGGTGGAGGGGGTGGAGGGGGACGGGGGGTATCGGGTGCGGGTGATCCGGGGGTAGGCCGGGACATGGGCTCCCGCCCCGCCCAAGCCCCCGACTCCTGCCCCGCCCCCGACGCCGGCCTTGGCCCCCAGCCCCTGGTCCCGTCCGGCCCCCGCCCCCACCTCCCGACCCCAGCCCCCGGTCCCGTCCGGCTCCCGCCCCCACCTCCCGACCCCAGCCCCCGGTCCCGTCCGGCTCCCGCCCCCACCTCCCGACCCCAGCCCCCGACTCCAGCCCTCCCCCGGTCCCGGCCCCTGCTCCGCCACCTCGCCCCCTCCCCAGCGCTGGCGCCGCCCCAGCCCAGGGGGCCACGGTTTACGGTAGGCGTGCCCTGAACGAGGCCTGCGCCGCCCCCGTCGGCCGGCCGTACCGGAGAGCCGATGACCGCCGCCACCCCCCTGTCCTCCTCGTCCCCGTCCCCGTCGCCGTCCCCCTCCCCTCTTCCTCCTTCCTCCTCCTCTGTGGGGAACGAAGCGCAGCCGCCCGCCGAGGCGGTCGCACCGCTGATCCGGGGTGTCGCGGTGCTGGAGGCGCTGACCGGGGCGGGCGGGACGCTGAGCGCGAGCGCGCTGGAACGGCGCACCGGCCTGGCCCGTTCCACGGTCGACCGGATCACCGCGACCCTGGCGCGCACGGGATACGTCCGCTTGGACGGCCGTGACGCGGTGCTCACCCCCCGGGTGATGGAACTGGGCAACGCCTATCTCGCCGCCCTCCGCCTCCCCGCCCTGCTCGACGCACACGCCGACGCGCTGGCGGACGAGCTGGACGAGTCCGTGTCCCTGGCGGTCGCCGACGGGGACGGCATCCGTTTCATCCACCAGGCGACCCGCCGTCGAGCCCTCTCCGTCAGCTTCCGCATCGGCGACCTGCTGCCGGCCGAACGCACCGCCCCCGGCCCGCTGTTCGCGGCTCAGTGGACCGAGCCGGAGTGGACGGCTTGGCGCGCCCGGCGCACGGCGGACCCCACGGACGCGGGCTTCCCGGCCGTACCGCCCAGAGGTGCGGGCGGTCAGGACGACTTCGTGTCACGGGCGGAACGGGCCCGCCAGGACGGCTGGGCCCTGGACGACCAGCTGATCGAGCCGGGCCTGGTGGCGGTGTCCGTACCGGTCCGCGACCCGGCCTCCGGGCGGCCGGCGTGCGTGGCCAGCGTGGTGAGCCATACGAGCCGTCACACCGCGGCGGACCTGCGCGACACCCTCCTCCCGCGCCTGCGCACGGCGGTGACGGCGATGGAACGGGAACTGCGCGAGGCCCGCCCCCCGGAGCCGGGCCCGCCCCCCGCCGACCTGGCGACCTGGACCACCGCGTCCAAGCACGCACTGGGCCGCGACTTCGTGGAGTCCCTCGCCAGGGGCCTGACGGTCCTCACGGCCTTCGGCGAGGGCCGCTCGGCCCTGACCCTGACGGACGTGGCCAAGGCGACGGGCCTGGCGAGGGCGACGGCCCGCCGTGCCCTGATCACGTACGAGCACCTGGGCCTGGTGACGGCACAGGACCGCACCTTCGCCCTCACCCCCCGGGTGCTGTCCCTGGGCTACCCGCCCCTCTCCCGTAAAACCCTGGCCCGCCTGGCGGCCCCACACCTGCGCACCCTCGCGGACCACCTGAACGAGCCGACGGCACTGGCGGTCCCGGTCCCGGGCACCGCCCCGGAGGAGATCCAGTACATCGCGGTAGCGGCCACCAGCAGGGTCCTCACCGTGGACATCACGGTCGGCACCCGCCTCCCCGCCACGCACACCGCACTCGGCCGAGCCCTGCTCACCCCGGACGCCCCGCCCGGGTACGCCCTGGCGGACGAGGAACTGGAGTCGGGCCTGCGCTCGATCGCGGTACCGGTACGGGACCGGGCGGGCCGCCCGATCGCAGCCCTGAACGTCGCCACCCACGCGGCCCGCCGCACCCTGGACGACTGCGTGGCCGACTTCCTCCCCGCACTGCGCACCACGGCGAACGCCATCCAGACCGATCTCCACACCGCCACCCGCTTCACCCGGATCCCACTGTCCTGACACCCCCACACCCCACCAGCCGAATCCGGTACGCTGACGCCTACGGCCCACCAGCCGCGCACCACCCCGCCTTCGTAGCTCAGGGGATAGAGCACCGCTCTCCTAAAGCGGGTGTCGCAGGTTCGAATCCTGCCGGGGGCACCAGGCCTGACCAGGCCTTATGTATCGAACAGGCCCCTCGGAGTGATCTCCGAGGGGCCTGTTTCGTGCCTGGTGGGGACAGGGTGGGGACACGGCGTGTGTGCCGTATGCGTGCTGCCCTCCCGCCGCCGCCCGCCGGTCCCGCTATGCGGCGGACGCCTCATCCACGGCTTCGGGTCCGGCCTCTGACGTGCTGGCCTCGGTCGGTACGAGCTGAGGGCCCTGCGGCGCGCTCTCCCCACCCTGTGGTGCCGCCTTGCGAGGGACGATCGCCACGGGCGCGTCCGCGGCCTCCAACTCCAGCTGCGGCAGAACGCTGGTGTAGGTGTCGGCGGTGAGCTTGAACGAGGAGTGGCCGAGCAGGACCTGAATGGCCTTCATGTGGACGCCGGCCGCCAGGGACAGCGTCGCGGCGCAGTGGCGCAGGTCGTGCAGCCGGATCGGAGGCAGAGCGAGCCTCTGGATCAGCCGGTTGAAGATCTGGGAGACGTACTCCGGGTGGTATGGGCGGCCGTCCTCCCACGTGAAGACGCGGCCGGAGTCGACGTACGGCCCGAACTTCTTCGGCTTCTCGCGGTGCTTCTCCTCCCACTCCGCGCGCTCGGCCTGCTGGCGTCGCCGCCAGAACTTCAGGAGCTCGTGGGTCTGGCTGTCGAGCCGGACGGTGCGGGCGCCGCTGTCGCTCTTGGGGGTGTCCTCCCAAACGTCATAGGAGGCCGCGACGAGCTGCTCGCTGATGTGGACGGTGCCGGCGGTCATGTCGGTCTCGCGCCAGGGCAGGCCGCAGGACTCTCCACGTCGGGTGCCCCGGAAGACCATGAGGTGGAACATCGGGTAGAGCCGGTGTTCGGCGACGCCATCGAGGAAGGCGCCGGTCTGCTCGGCCGTCCAGACCATGACGGGACCGGGCTTCTCTCCGGTCTCCTTCCAGCGGGCCACGCGCTCGTCGGTCCACACGAGCGGCTTGGGCGGGCTGTACTTCGGCAGCACGAGGTGCTTGGCCCAGTTGTCGCTGATGAGCTTCTCGGTGCTCTTGGCATAGTCGAGCGCCGCGCTGAGCTCGTTCTTCATCTTCAGCTGCACACCCGGGCCGGTGATGTACCGCGGCTTCCTGCGGGATTCGCGCAGCTTCTCCCTGGCGGCGTTCCAGTGCTGCCGAAGTTCGGACGGCCGCGGCCTGGCGGCCCGCTTCCAGGCCCGATGGGCAGCCTCGCACTCCACCCTGGCGAGCTCGGCGGCGTCGGCGTTGGCGGCGTGCTGCTCGTTGTCGCGCCAGATCTGCTCGAACATCTCCTGGATGTGCCGGGTGCGAAGGTCCCGCATCCTGATATGGCCGAGGTTCGGGACGAAGACCCGATGGATGTGGTCGTGGTAGGTCTTCCAGGTGGACCGCTTGAGGTCGACGCGCTTGGCGAACCAGCGGAGCAGGAACTGCTCGACGGTCTCGTCCGAGAGCACGTCGATACCGTCCTGGGCCTTGTCCCAGATCTCCTGGGCTGCCTCCTCGGCCTTCTTCTTGGTGAGGAATCCGCCCTTGCGCGGTCGACGCCGCTCTCCTTTGGGCCCCGGCGGCAGTTCGACGTAGTAGTACCAGCTGCCGTGGTCTCTCTTGCCGGCGTCTGGGCACTCAGCGCCGAGCTCCCGCATCTTCGGCCTGTTCCTGGCGTCGAGGACCGGAGCGCCGTCCTCACCTGTGACGGGTTCCTTGCAGCCACAGCGCTTGTAGACCGAGCCCTTGAACAAATCCCCTCCTGCGAATCTCGCGAGCGACAACGAAGCCATCATGTGTTGAGACAGACATTTACTTATCGACTTCTGGCGCCACCGTGTCGGATCTTGTATAGCCGCCAGGGAGAACTTAGACTCCGTCGGCACTTCCTGGGAGGCGCGGGGGCGGAACAGGAGAGTCCGACCATGCGAGACCGAAACAATCCGGCCACCGACAACGCGGCGGTGCAGGCATGTCGATGACACGGAACGAGGTACTGGCCCTGCCCGTCACGGTCGACGTCCTGACGGCCGGCAAGGCGTTCGGCTTCAGCAGGAACACAACGTACGAGCTGATCAGGTCAGGCGAGTTCCCGGTACCGGTGCATCCCTACGGCAAGGGCAAGCGAAGGGTGCTGACCGCGGAGCTGTGGGAGGCGCTGGGGGTGCGGCCACCGGCATAGGCGCGTGACCCCGGGGCCGATCCAGCTCGGCAGAACCCTCCAGTAACCGATCTCTCCGCTGTACAGTCCCCCATGCTCGGCCGAGGCGGGGGCCACAGGCCGCTGTTCATGTCGGGGTGACAATGCTGCGCTTTGGCATACGCTGTCCGGGGGTAGCAGGGGGATCTGGGCTGGAGAGAGCATGAGGGCCTATGGCCACGACACGGACGGTGTCACCGCCGTCCCGGAGGAAGCCGTCCACTTGGCGGCGGCCGCCAAGCGCGTCCTCGCAGGGCACACGATCGCGGACACCGCGGACTGGATGACGGAGAACGCTGGGCCGACGGTGTCGGGGCGCGCGTGGTCTCCCACGACACTGCGCCGTCGGCTGCGGAACCCCGCTGTCGCCGGCCTTCGGGAGAACACCGACGGCGAACTCGTGAAAGGCCCGGCGGAGCCGCTGCTCGACCGCGAGACGTTCGACGCGCTGCAGGAGTTGTTCACGCGGAACGGCCGGAGTCAGGGCACCAAGCCGAAGCACGTGCACTATCTGTCGGGTGGCATCGCGACCTGCAAGCTGTGCAAGAAGCCCCTGGTGGCCCGGTCCACAGCGAACGGCGGGCGCGGATACGTCTGCGAGGGCGAGGGCTGCGGCAAGGTGCGGATCTCCGCGGAGCCGCTGGACGAGTACGTCGGTGACCGAGTCGTCGCCGCGCTGGCGAGCCCGGCGCGGCTCAAGCGGCTGGCCGCCATCCGGGACCGGTTCTCGGCGGAGGCACGGGAGGCCGAGCGGTTCCAGCAGGAGCTCCGCGGGCACAAGGAAGAGTTGGCGCAGGCGTTCGGTGCCAAGGACCTGAACCTGAGCGAGTTCCGGGCGGCGAAGGCAGCCTTGGAGGAGCGGCGCGGTGAGGCGATGGCTGCTGTTCGCCGAGGCAGGGCGCTGGACGAGCTGCCGGAGTTGACCCCGCAGGGCGTCGAGACCTGGTGGAACGAGACAGCCGGCCGCGAGCAACGCCGCAACCTGGTCCAACTGACCGTACGGGAGGTGCGCGTCGGCCCTGCCACGGTGCGCGGTTCCCGGAAGTTCGACGAGACGCGGTTCGAGATCTTCTGGCGGTAGTGCCCGGATGGACCGCCGAACCCAGCTCTTCGCTCTACGAGTTGGGCCCGGCTGGTTCTCACCGACTTGCCGCGGGTCAGCTTCAGACCAGGCATTCGAAGACGCCACCGGCGACCAGGCAGCCAAGTGCCGTGCCAGCCGCCACCTGGCCCAGGGTGTGATCACGCAGCGCCACTCTCGACCAGCCGATCAGCGCGACCAGTGGAAGGGCCGCCGCCCACCAGCGACTGACGCCCACGGTCAGGATCGTGATGGCGCCGGCGGCGACCGCCGTGTGCACGCTGATCTTCCAGAACGCCGTCACCGGCAGGATCGCCCCGAGCGTGGCCAGCATCGCCACGACGAGGGCGGTCATCTGCACGGGTGCGTCGAGCACCACCATGGCCGCGACGGCGACGCCGACGGACGCCATGATCACGGGTATGAGATGCAGTCGGCGTTCACGCTGGCCAACGTGGCGGTCGGTCCAACGTCCAGCACGTATGCCGTACTTGATGTATGCCACGGGGATCACCGCGGCGAACACGACGGCATGGACGGCCCAGGCCAGGCCGACGAGTCTGTCCTCCTGGGCTGCCCCGAGCAGAAGACACACGGCGAGGATGACGTTCTTCGGTTCCAGGCCGTCGGTGATGGCGCGAGCGGTGCGGTTCTCGGTCACCGGGGACGTGGTGGTCATGCCGTCTTCCTGTCGGGCGCGACACGGGCTTCGAGGGTGTCCATGAGCGGAGAGTGGTAGCGCCGGGCCACGCGGGTGAGCCAGGCCGCGTTGGCGTCGAGGTCGGTGCCCAGGGACAGCAGTGGGAGGGTCAGGGGCATGTCAGCACTGGCCATGTCGTCGGCCCGCCCGCGGCGGCCGGTACGCAGGCACAGTGCCTGGGCGGCCGCCTCGGCATCGTTGTCTTCGAGGCCGCAGGCCTGGGCTGCATCCCGTGCCCTACGCGGCAGCTCGGCCTCGATCCACGGGAGGACTTCGAGCGCGGAGTCGCTGATGTCGAGCACCCGTTGGTCGAGCCGTTCCCAGAGGCCGCGGGGGTCGTACTGGTCCCGGAGCAGAGACGGCCCTTCGGCCAGGACGCGCATGACGGCCTCGGCGGGCAGGACGGAGACCATCTCCTGCCACAGGGGCCGCAGGGCGATCAGCTGCCGTCGGCGTTGGAGCAGGCGGGAGACGGCCTCCCAGCCCCGGAACGAGACACCGGCCAGGATCAGACCGATGGCCACGATCTGGATGAGACTGGAGAGATCGTCGGCCTCCGCCGCGGACATGGGGTACGTGGCGTCCAGAAGGCCGTACGCCAGATAGCTGCCCCGGAAGAAGGCGTAGCCGACGCCTGTCCAGCAGCCCAGGGACATCACGTACATGCACGCGCTGAACATCCGCTGTCCTGAACGCCGGGCGGTCCGCGCGGCCACCGTGCACAGGGCTCCCGAGAAGGTCATCGCCAGGGCCAGGGTGCCAAGGTAGGCGGTCACATAGGCGGTTCCCGCCCGGTGGCCGAACTGCGCCCCGATGAAGTTCCGCCCTCCGTCGGCGTCGACGAGGGCGGGTACCGAGAACGGGAACAGCAGGCAGGCGGCAGAGAGGGCGACCACCGCGAAGACGGTTCGTGGCCACGCGGCCGTCAGCCTCTGCCAGCGCCTGCGGGGGCCCGCGGCGGCCGCGACGGAGTCCACCCACCGCCACAGCAGGAACGAACTGAGCATCACAGCCAGGTGCTTGACCAGTACGGCGAGATCGCCGACGCCGGTCCACTGGGTGACACCACGCTCGAAGAAGCCCAGGCGCAGTGTGGCGGCGCCCGCGAGCAGCGCCAGGACGGCCCACAGCTCTCGTTGGCCGCGACTGCCGCGAAGGTAGCCGATCCGGGACAGGCACCAGGTCCAGAGCGGCACGATGGTGCATAACGCCATGACGTCGTCGCTGATCATGTGAAGGGGTTCCTCAACCGTCGGTCAGAGGCTGCGGTGCAGCCGGTCGAGCAGGGGGTCGGTGTGCCGGCCTGAGCTGTGTGCGCCGGCCCGCTGGCGGAGCAGCATGGCGAAGGACTCGGCCTCGTCCTCGCGCTCGATGTAGAGCGGATCCCGTCGGTTGTGCGGGGATCGGGTACGGACACCCAGGAGGTCGCCGCCAAGGAACGCCGGGGACAGCCAGGTGAACGTGACCGCCTCCTCCTCGGCCTCTGCCGGCTGGGGTGGCGTCTCGTCGGCCCGTACGACGGGGAGCGGAGGGTGGCCGAGGAGCTGGTGACCCAGCTCGTGGGCGTAGGTGTGGACCGCCTGAGCACCGGCGGCCTCCGGCGCCACCCAGATGTGGTCCGCCTCCTCCGTCGGCCACCACAGACCGCACGGGCGTTGCAGGCCCGGTGGGAACGGTTCGCGGTGCAACACCAGCGGCCGGTGGTGCTGCTCGACGGCGGCCTGGTGCAGCGTCTCCAGCGTCAGCGGGTGAGGGACTGGAAAGCCGTCGAGGGCTGCGGTGCAGCGGCGGCGGGAGGTGGGACCTAACACGCGCTGATCGCACCACCCTTGGGGGTTGGGACGTGGGGGATGATCACTGGAGACTTCCGGGGATCTCGGTGTCAGTTCTGGGGCTTCTGCATCTTCTGCAGGCTGGAGATGAACTCCATGGCGAGCTTCAGTCCGCGGGAGTCGAGCCGACGGGCGCTACGGGCCAGCAGCTGAACGCTCTCGGCCTCCTCGGCCACCTGACGGTCCACCTTCTCCGTGTGCCTGCGTCGCGCGTCGAGGAGCTTGTTCGCCTCGCCGGCCACTGCTTCGTGTGTGGCGGTGCCGTCCTTGAAGGCGTCCAACGGCACCTGGAAGAAGGCCGCGATGTGCGCGACCTTGTCGAACGACGGTTGGGGACCGCCCGGTATACGCAGCTTGCGGATCGTCTCGTCGGAGATCACGCGCCGTCCCGCACGCCGGTTGATGGCGTCCGCCACCTCGGAGTTGCTGAACTCCACGCCGTTGCGGGCCGCCGCCGCGGCCTCGAACAGAAGGTTCAGCATCCGGGCGCTGAACGACCACTCGTCCGCGGCGGAGCCGACAGATCGTGTCACGCGCATCTCCTCTACCAACGACCGCTCGCGCCACATGCTAGCCACTGCCACAAATCTTTGGCTGGCTATTCTCAGCCAACCAAAGATCCTTGACAGCTCATGAAGATGCTGTGTTGGATCCGTAACGCAAGTGTGCGGTTATGTTCCTGTCAAGTGCCTCTGATGCGCAACCCTGGTTCCGCGCGCAACGACGGCGGGGTTCGGCCGCACCTTTCTTCACGACGCCTGCCACCGAAGGGGCCTCCCGATGCGAGCCGCCCACAACTCGCCCGCTCCGTTATCCGGACCGCCCCACGCCGCGAGCTCCGCACCCTCGGAATCCGAGCCGAGCCGACATCACCAGGACTTCGCAATGCCGGATGGACGCGGAACGCCGGAGACCGGATCGCAGAGGGACAACTCCGACGACCGAAGCAGGGGCGCGAACCAGCTCAGCTCGCCAGACGCGAACGAACAGGCCGACGAATCCGCCCGCACCACCCCGGAGGACGACCCCGAGATCAGGGGCGACTGGCAGGACATGGAGATCCTGAAGGTCCTCATGGGGGCCGATGTCGAGCTGGATGGAGATGACGAGGACCCCCAACGCCCATGACCACGCACGGAGAGCAGGAGGGGACCCGGGGCGGGCTTCAATATAAATAACACTTGACGTTCAAGATCGATTGACAATAGTATTTACCTATCACCTCACAGGACCCCCCCTGCGAGACCAAGAGTGCGAGGAGTCAGCGACATGAACGTCACCGAGGCGAACATCGAGGTCATCGCGGTTCCGCTCACGGACATCGAGCCCAACCCGGACCAGCCCCGGAAGTACTTCGACGAGACCAAGCTGGAGGAACTGGCGGCCCAGTTCCGCTCGGTGGGCCAGCTGCAGCCCATCGTGGTCCGCCCAGCCGGCGACAAGCTCCAGATCGTGATGGGCGAGCGTCGCTGGCGGGCGATGCACCTGGTGGAGGGCGCCACCACCATCGAGGCCAAGATCGTGGGCAGCGTGGACGACGAGCAGGCGTTCGTGATGGGCATCTCCGAGAACATCGGCCGTGCGGACATGACGCTGATGGAGGAGGCGCAGGCGTACGCGGATCTGGTCGGGTTCGGGTACCAGGCGGAACGCATCGCGGAGATGTTCGGCAAGACCACCGACTACGTGCGGTGGCGGATGGACCTGCTGAACCTCACCACGGACATCGCGGAGCTGGTGGCCGAGGGGAAGATCAAGGCGGACTTCGCCTGGTACTTGTCGAAGCTGACGCCGGCGAACCAGAAGGTGGCGGTCACCCGTTACATGAAGGGCGACTTCAGGACGGAGACGGACGCCTCCACCTTCGCGCAGGCCCTGCGGATGAAGGAGAACCAGGAGGGCTTCTTCTCCGAGAAGGAGCTGTCGGAGAAGGAGAAGGAGGACAAGGCCAAGGAGCGCAAGCAGGCCAAGGGCAAGGTGGACCAGGTCGAGCGGGCCGGAACCCTGCTGGAGGAACTGGCGAAGCTGACACCGTCGGAGCTGGCGGACCTGTTCCAGGGCGAGGTGGGCAAGCACCTGGACGCGGTGGAGCGGGTGCGCAGGACGGCCGCCGAGGCGGTGAAGAAGCTGCGGAAGGCGAAGGCGATGTCGGAGGCGAAGCAGCTGACGGTCCGCCCGGAGCTGGAGGTCGAGCCGGAGGCGGAGGGCGCCACGGGCGAGGTGGAGCCGAGCGAGGCCGAGATCGCCGAGGCCGCGGCCGAGGAGCCGCTGGAGGCGGAGCTCGAAGCCGCCGCCTGAGCTCGGTGAGTGACAGCGGTCGGGAGTCCCGGGTGGGATTCCCGACCGCCTTTCGCGTGGATGGGCACGCTTACCTCTCGCGGCCCCACGGTGGCCGGTGTGGCGGACGTGGGGCAGGAGTGGGGCGGCGCGGCTCGACGGACGGGCGACGGAGCGGGCCGGTACGACGCCACACCGGCCGCCGATCCGATGGAGCGCCCGCGACCGCGCCGCTGGAACCACCTGCCGGGACACACATGGCCGCGCACGAGGCCGCACCACCACACCCGGCGATAAATCAAACTTTCAACGAGGGAGGATTTGAAATAGAATTTAATTGACATCTTTGCGTGCCTGCGGCAGCGGAGCCAGGGGCACGGAGTCCAGCCAGAGCCATCCGCCACCGAGCGGAAGGCGAGCCGAGGAGGAACATGTTCGAACTGTTCACGCACAGATACCAGAGCTTCGAGCCGGCGACGGGCGTACCGGTGCGCGTCACCCTGGGCGCCCCGCGGTGGACGCTGCCGTACACACTGGAGCACCAGGTGCGGGAGGCCGCACCCAGCAGGAACTACTTCGGCGCAGCGCGGCCGGTGTACGAGGCGGAGTATCTGGCCCAACTGGACCGGCACGGCGTCGGGTTCTTCGCGTCGCGGTTCCAGGAGATCGCGTTGACGGCCGGGGATCCGCGACTGGTGCTGCTGTGCTTCGAGGATCTGTCGAAGCCGGAACAGTGGTGCCACCGGCGGATGTTCGCCGCGTGGTGGCAGGAGAAGACCGGCGCGCAGGTGAGGGAGCTCGGGCCACTGGGCCCCACGTACGAGCAGGGGGCACTGCTGTGAGCGCGCAACACGGGCCCGACTGGACCGAGATGAGTCGCGAGGACTTCGAGGCCCCGCCCAAGCCAAAACCGGCACCGCCGGGACAGATGGAGCTGTTCGAGCCCGGCCCAGGCAGGGCGAGGGTGAAACCGAGGCTTCCGGAGGAGTGCCCGATGGGGACGCTGAGCCTCCTGGATCTCGTCGAGCCGGAGCAGTAGCGGCTCTCACCCTGGCCCGAATAGGCATCGGCCCATGTGGCGGGTGCGGTATCGCGCCCGCCACATGTGTTGTGACAGTCCTTCGTCTGATAGCGTCTAGTTGTCGGCGGGACGATCTTCCGGGTCGGTCCAGCCACGCGCCGGTAGTGCATCTGGCAGCACGCCCCGTCACCAGCGGGGAGGAGCCCGTTCGAGTCGGGCCCGGCGCTCGAGGGCGCGTCCGCACAGGCACGTGGTGCGGAGCCCACCAGCCAAGGAACCATCCCCCTCCAGGCGTCCCCCGCGCCTCCTGGTTCCCGGGCGGCCCGGCACGGCAGGACCAGCCCCCTGCCCCTCCGGGCCCGCGTCCTTACCCACCAACCCCGCGCAGGGGAGGCAGCGTTGTTCCACGGCTCGATCCCCGCGGATCTCCGCGCGATCATCCACGAGCACGCGACCACATGGCGCGGCCAGGCCGAGGACGTCTACGTGGGCTGCTCCGGAAACTTCACGATCGAGCGAGTCCTGCACGACTCCGGCTTCCGTCTCCATGGGTGCGACGTGCAGCTGTACTCGTCGGCGATCGGCTGGTACCTCGCTGGGGAGCGGTTACCGATCGCGATCCGCCCCGAGTCGAGAGACGGACTCGCCTGGCTGGAGCCATACCTGGACGGCCGGGTGGGGACTCTCGCGGTGGTGCTGCTCGGGTCCAGGTTCTTCCAGTGGATCGGTCGGGACGACCACCCGTACTACGGCCGGATGTTGACGGCGTACCGGCAGCAGTTCCCCAACCTGCACGCGAAGACGGTCGCGAAGATCGAGGCGCTCCCGCTGCGGCTGGCGTCGTACGCGCCGATGGACGTGAACCAGTGGCTCACAGAACAGGTCCCTGCGGGCGCACCGGTCGTCGCCTTCCCGCCGTTCTACGCCGGCGACTACGAGGGCCAGTTCGCGGCGCTGGACAAGCACCTGGAGTGGCCGGCACCGGAGTACCCGACGCTGGACGAGGCGGCCAAGCAGACCCTGATCGAGCGCGTCACCGACCGGCCTCACTGGATGCTCGGGCTGCACTTCGACGTCGACGAACTGGCCGGCCACCTGCGCGGTCAGGTACAGACGGCCAACCGCGGGCTGCCGATCAACGTGTACTCGTCGGTGCCGCGGTCGCGGATCGTCCGGCCCAACCAGCGCCTGGAGCCGGTACGTGCCCCGCGCCTCGTGCCGGGCCAGCGCCTCGGCGAGACCCTGACGCTGGCCCCGCTGTCGATGGGCCAGTTCGCGACCCTCCGCTCGCAGTACATGAACCACAACATCCGTCCGGGCACGCCGACGATGGCACTCGCGGTCCTGGTCGACGGGGTCGTGGTGGGCGCCTTCGCGTTCTCGACGCCGAAATACGACCCGCACAACGTGTACCTGCTTTCGGACTTCCCGGTCGCGCCGACGTCGTACGGGCGGCTGGCCAAGCTCGTGCTGTACGCCGCGCTGTCGACGGAGGCGCAGTTCCTGGCGCAGCGGACCATGAACACCCGCCTGACCCGGCTGAACACGACGGCGTTCACACAGCGCCCGGTCTCCATGAAGTACCGCGGGCTGCTGCGGCTGAACTCCCGCAAGGACTCCACCGATCCCGCCCACCGCTACCAGCTCGACTACGGCGGCGAGCTGGGCCGCTGGTCGCTGGACGAGGGATTCGCGCAGTGGAGGAGCAAGCACGAACACCCCGAGGGACTGAAGGAGGACCGGAAGCCATGACCGAGCCGCTCAAACCCCGCATGATCGAGGGCGACCCGCGGGAGCTGACGCTGCTGGACGTCAACGCACGGTTCATGCGGCATGAGCAGTTCCAGCGCCTCGTGGCGAACATCCGCGCCGACGGAGCGCTGACCTCCACCCCGCTGGTGTGGAACGACATCGGTTCGGGGCGACGCATCGTGCTGTCGGGCAACCACCGCACGAAGGCCGCCGTCGAGGCCGGCCTGGAGCGGATCTGGTGGATGGAGATCACCGAGCCGCTGCCGAGACAGCGGCAGATCGCGTTGCAGCTAGCCCACAACTCGATCGCGGGCGAGGACGACCCTGCCACGCTCAAGGCACTGTACGAGGAGCTGGAGGACGTCTCCATGCGCCTGTACTCCGGCCTGGACGACAAGACACTCGACCTGCTGGACGAGGTCACCGTGCCGAGCCTCGCGGAGGCCAACCTGGACTTCGCGACCGTGCAGATCGTATTCCTGCCGGACGAGAAGGAGGCCGCGGAGAAAGCCTTCGAGGCCGCGCGGAAGGCCGCCACGGCTGACGCCCGCTGGCTGGCACGCATCGAGCAGTACGAGAACGTCCTCGACCTGCTCGACACGGTGAAGGGCGCACAGAACATCGGCAACGTCGCCACGGTGTTCGCGATCATCCTGGCCATCGTCGAACGCCACCTCGGCGAGCTGGCCGACGGCTGGTACGACCCGGACGAACAGACCGCCACCCGCAAGGGCACTGCTCCGGTCGAGACGGTGCTGGCCACCCGCACCATGCCCGCCGACGCCGCGGCCGTCGTGCAGCGGGCCATCGACCGCATGGAGCGGGACGGCGACATCGAGACTGGCCAGCGGTGGCGTGCCCTGGAGCTGTGGGCCGCCGACTACCTGGCAGGCGCGGCGTGAAGCAGCCCGACGTACGGGTCGGCCAGGTGTGGGCCGACAACGACAAGCGCAGCGAGGGCCGCGCGGTACGCGTCGAAGAGGTCGATGCCCGCTACGCGTACTGCACGGTGCTCACCGCCGCCACGCCCGGCGGTCGGACCGGCCAGCGAACCCGGGTGTCACTGGAGCGCATGCTGCCGACGAGTACGGGCTATCGGCTCCTGGACCGCGTGCCGTGAACGGGGAGCTGTACCGCAAGCTACTCGCCGAGCGATACGGGCCACTCGACCGGCTGGAGACCGAGCGCCTCCCGTCGGCCGTCGACCGGGCAGAGTCGGTCACCGGCACGACCGAGGAGCAGTGGCGCCGCCAGGTCCGCGACATCGCCATGCGCTACGGCTGGCGACTGCAGTACCACACGGCGGACTCCCGGCGCTCCGACCCGGGCTGGCCCGACGAGGTGTTCGGGCACCTCGGCCAACGTCGCACCCTGTTCGTGGAGTTCAAGACCGACACCGGGCGGATACGCCCAGCCCAGCGTGAGTGGCTGTCCCACCTCGCCGACAGCGGGTTCGAGGTCGCCGTATGGCGCCCTCACGATCTGCCCACCGTCCTGCGGGTGCTGGGCCCGGCGCGGCAGAGAGCCACCCTGCCTGCGAACTTCCGCAGACCCACCCGGTGAGCGGCCCGTACGCCGACGAGCTGAACCGGCTCCACGCCGAGATCGACCACCTGACCACCGTCCACCGCACGGCCGCCGGCCTGGCCCGAGCCCTGGCCGAACACCTCGCGGGCGAACCGTTCCACCTCGCCGACCAGGTCGCGCGCCTCCTCGACGGCGAGCTGGAGCCCGACGACTTCCCCGACCTTCCCGAAGGAGAGACCTGATGAACCTCGCCAAGGACTCCTCGTCGTGGGAGCGCACCGTCTCGGTCACCCCGCTGCCCGACTCCGTACGCCGCAGAGCCGCCCTCCAGGTCGCCGCCCGTGCCACCGGCCGCGGGCGTGCACAGCGTCACGCCGACTGCGCCGACATCCTGGCGCACCTCGGCCTCCTCGACCCGGCCCTGCGCAGTCCGTCGAGGTGAGGCGAGCCCGGGAGGGCAGACAGACCAGGCGGGAGAGCACTGAACGGATGGCGGACAGCGGCCAGGCATGGGAGCGGCAGCCGAGCGAGTCGGCAGCCGCGTGGGAGGCGTTCGCCTGCTACCGCGACCTCGGCCTGTCCCGCAGCATCGGCAAGGTCGCCGAACGCCTGGCCAAGTCCCGCACGCTCATCGAACGCTGGTCGACCACACACCGCTGGGTGCCCCGCACCGAGGCGTGGGACCGGGAGCAGGACCGCCTCTGGCGGGCGGAGCGGCAGCAGGCCGCCCGGGAGGTGGCCCGCCGGCACGCTCGCCTCGCCTCCGCCGCCCAGTCGAAGATCGTCTCCCAGCTCCAGCAGCTCGACCCCGCACGCCTCAGCCCGTCGGACGTGATCCGCTGGCTGGAGGTCACCATCCGCATCGAGCGCCAGGCGTACGGCATGGACCTGGCCGACGCGGCCGCGTCGGCCTCCAAGGGCCAGGAGACGGCGGACGTGTCGGCCCTGACCGACGAGGAACGCCGGGCCCGCATGGAGCAGCTTCGCCGCGAACTCGAAGCGCGCATCAGCACCTTGGGCGGCGAGCAACCGTGACCGCCAAACCGCCGGCCGTACTGCCGGACCCGACGGGTATGTCCGACGCCGAGCTGCACGCCGAGATCACCGCACTGATCGAGGCCGACGCACTCTCGGCACGCCGCTGGGCCTGCGACCGCCCCAACTGCGACGGCCTGCCCCACGAGGGCTGGCTGCACCACCACGCCCGCGCCACGCAGCGCCTGCCCGAGGGCGCCTGGGCGGCATGGATGATGCTCACCGGCCGAGGCTGGGGCAAGACGAAGTCGGCGGCGGAGGCCGTACGGGAGTGGGCGGCCGCTCCGGGGACGATGATCGCGGTCGTCGCGAAGAACGCCACCCTGGTCAAGGAGATCTGCTTCGAGTCCCCCAAGTCCGGCCTGCTGGCGGTCATCCCGCCCGAGGACGTCCGCCGCTACAGCCCCGGCAACGGCCTGACCACCCTCCGCCTGAAGAACGGCTCGGCGATCTACGGCTTTGGCGCCGAGACCCCGGACAACCTGCGCGGCTTCGCCTTCGACAAGGGCTGGCTGGACGAGTACGCGGCCTGGAACCGCCACACCGCCCAGTCGGTGTACGACATGCTGTGGTTCTGCCTGCGCGAGGCCCCGAGCCCGCAGGTCGTTATCTCCACCACCCCCAAGCCCCTCCCCCACGTCAAGCGCCTGGTGGAACGCGGCCGCCGCCCCAGCTCCACCGTCGTCCTGACCACCGGCCGCACCGAGGACAACCGCGCCAACCTCTCCCCCGCCGCGCTCGCCGAACTCGACTCCGAGTACGGCGGCACCCGCCTCGGCCGCCAGGAGCTGGACGGCGTCCTTCTCGAAGACGTCGAGGGCGCGCTATGGAAGCAGTGGATGTTCGAGGTCGAGGGCTTCCGCGTCGCCCGCACCGCGGTCCCGCCGCTCGACCGCCTGGTCGTAGCCGTCGACCCGGCCGTCACGACGACGGACTCCGCGGACCTGACCGCGTTCACGGTCGCCGGCCGCTCCTACCCGCTGGAGCAGATGTACGGCGACCGCCGCCCCCGCGGCTACGTCCTCCACGCCGAACAGGACCGCCACACCCCGACAGCTGCAATGCGCCGCGCCGCTGCCCTCTACCACGAGCACCAGGCCGACTGCGTGGTCATCGAGGCCAACAACGGCGGCGACTACCTCCCCGCTCTCCTCGCCGAGGTCGACCCGACCGTCCCGTGCCGCGTCGTCCACGCCACCCGCGGCAAGCGGGCCCGCGCGGCGCCGGTGGCGATGCTCTACGAGCAGTCGCGGATCAGCCACGCCGGCTCGCCGCGCACGTTCGCGGCGCTGGAGGAACAGATGACGACGTACGTCGGTGCCTCGGAAGCAGAGGAGAAGTCTCCGGACCTGCTCGATTCCTGCGTCTGGGCGCTGACTGACTTGTTCCTTGACCCCGCGGCTCCGGGAGCACCGACGGCATCCGCAGACAAGCGTCTCAGCGGAAGGCGCTGAACGGCGGTCGTCGGCCCTGCGTGCCGACGTACGAACGACAGCGTCCCACGTCTGCAGGCGGGGCCGACAACTCACATCAGTCGTCGCCGGACATCAGCTCGTCACGGAGCTCATCCAGGGTTCGGCCATCGGGCAGTCTCCAGAGCGTCCAGCCGTTGATCGCACTACCCGTCACCGCGCTCGCAGCTTTGGAGGGCGACGGGAACAGTGTTGCCTTCCCCTCAACGATCAGCTGCCCATCGGGCTGGACGATCGCCGTGGCGGACCGCTTCGCACGCGTCTGGCGGAACGTCAGTACGTCGTTGGCCTTCAGGAGGCCCGCAACCATGAGCGGAGCGAGGGGCCCCGTTGGTGCGGGCGTGGCCTTGGCCGCCCCGGCACTCCCACCGAGCGACACATTCATTTCCACGACCCCATCTGCGCCTGCCGCAACGATGTGCGCCAGTACCTCTGGGTCGAAGTGGATCGTGAGCGTTGCCATAGAGATCCCTCCCCTAGTCGACGGCTTGCACCATCTCAACTATCTGCGCTTCACTCTAGTGTACAGCAGACAGCAGAACAAGCCGGTATACGGCGCCGCCTCGGTACAGCCCCCTGCAACTGGGGCTTAGACTGCGCCGCTCACTTCGGACAGGAAGTCATCGGATGCAGCGTTTACGCAGGTTGGTCGTCGATACCTGGGGCGCGCTGTCGTACAAGCCAGCCTTCCGCGCGGCTGCCGCAGGGAGGCCAACGGGCCTGCCAGGGTCGACGATGATGTCCTGGGTGCCGGAGTCGGACCGCCGCCGTCTGGCCGCCTACACGGTGCTCGCCGCGTACGACACCAACCAGGCCGCTGCGCTGCTCTCCAGCGAGGGTGACGACCGGCGCGAGTACGGGGACGCCTCCCTGATCGTCGACCAGACGCTGAGCCACCTGCTCGGCGAGACTCAGCAGATCGTCGTCGACGGCGCCGAGGACGACCCCGTGGCCCAGGACCGGGAGGCGCTGCTGCGTGACTGGGCCAAGGCGGAGCACCTGCGGATGCGGATGCAGCACGCCGAACGCACCGCTGTCCTGCTCGGCGACACCGTCTACCTGCTCGCCTGGTCTCGGGCGAAGGGCCGTCCGGTCCTGAAGACCTTCGACCCTGGCTTCTACTTCCCCGTCGTCCCGGACGGCGCGCTCGACGCGGACGCCTACCCGGAACGCGTCCACCTGGCCTGGGAGGTCCCAGCGGATCCGAGCACCGGACGTAAGGGAACCCTCAGACGGGTGACGTACGAGCTGGAACCCATCGAGGGCGGCGGCCGGCGTACCTACCCGTGGTCCAGCAGGCCGAGCGCCACCACCTGCTTCCTCACCGACGCCGAATGGGACCTCGACCAGGTCGACAGGACCGGCGACATCGACGCCCTCTCCCCCGCCAGTGCCCGCTTCCGCACCAACGCGGACGGCGAGGTCCTGAAACGGCTCGACCTCCAGCTGGACTTCATCCCGATCGTCCACGTCCCGAACACAGTCAACGGCCCGGAGCACTACGGGCAGTCGAGCCTCGTCTCCGTCGCCCAGCTCCTCGACGATCTCGCAGCGGCCGACACCGACAGCCAGCGGGCCTCGGCGACCACGGGCTCCCCGATCATCGGTCTGTCCGGGGCGCGGCTCCCGGTGGACCGCAGAACCGGCAATCCTTTGCCCGTAGAGGTCGAGCCGGGAATGGTGTGGCCGCTCGGCGACAACGGACAGCTCAGTACCGTCGACACGTCGGCCCAGCTCGCCGAGCTCCGTGCGTACGTGGAGGCGCTGCGCGACCGCCTGTCCGTCGTGACCCGACTGCCGGCGAGCGTGCTCGGCATGGTCAGCCCCTCCGAGGTGCCGTCCGGATACGCGCTGCAGCTCAGTTTCGGCCCGCTGGACGCGATGGTGCGCTCGATGCGCCTGGCGCGCGAAGCCAAGTACCCGCTGCTGTTGAAGATGGTGCAGCGGTTGTACCAGCTCGGCGGCCTACTACCTCCCGGTGACAACGCTCAGGCCACGATCGCCTTCGGCGCCTACCTGCCCGCGGATCTGTCGGCCGCCCTAGATCTGGTGGTGCGCGGCGTACAGGGCGGCGTGCTGACGCTAGAAACAGGAGTACGGCTCCTGGTCGAGGCGGGGTTCCCGATCGAGGACGCCGCGCTTGAGGTCGAACGTATCCGCGCGAGGGCCTCGTCCCCGGCGGCCGCACACACGACGAACGGCACCGAGAAGGAAGAAGGAGGCAGCCGAGCCGAGTGACCTCACACGGCTCGGCAGACACGCCAGGCGCCCAGGGGGGGTTTAGACTCCGCGCCGACGCGGGGGCGTCTGGGCGAGGAGAACGTCTGCCCATGACCGAACGAACGCGAGGTATGCACCCTCCGGTGCCTCTCGCTCCCCTCGGCTACCGCCGCGACGGCCGTCCGATCCTCCCGATCGTCGGGGCATCCTCCGACGATCCCGGCACCCCGCCGACTGACGATCCGACGACCGAGGACACCGGCATCACGACGGTCACGATCCCCCAGGACGAACTGTCCCGCCGCTTCGCCCGCGAGAAGGACCAGGGGCGCCGTGCCGCCGTCCGTGACCTCCTCGGCCAACTCGGCTTTGATTCGGCCAAGGCCCTGACGGAGTACGTGCAGAACCAACGCCAGGCCGAACAGCAGCACGAGGACGCCGAACGGAAGCGCCTGTCCGAGGTCGAGCAGCGCGAAAGAACCGCCACCGAGCGCGAACGCCAAGCAAAGGAAAGAGAAGAGGTCGCCGCAGCGCGCGAGCAGGAGGCCGTCCGCCGGACCGTGCTGGTCGGCCTGGGCGCCACGGGCACGGAACTGGAGGACGCGGTGGCTCTCTTGGCCCGCGAGATCGACCCGGACACAGACGGGCCGGCGCTCGCCCAAGCCGCTGAAGAACTCAAGCTGCGCCGCCCGGAGCTCTTCGGCACCGCAGCCCCGCAGACACTCGCCCCTCCCCCCTCGGGCAGCCCGACCGGAGTCCCCACCCGCTCGGGCGGCACCCCGCCACGGCCGGGCCAGCTCGGCCTGGACATCGCCCGACGCCGCGGCCACCTCAGGAGCTCCTGACCCACGGCCGCGCACGGGGACCGCGCCCCACTCCACGCTCGCGGACCACGGCACAGCCCGGTGACCGTGACCTCTCCGCCAAGACGCCCAACGCGAAGGACCCCGGTGTGGATCTCCAGCCCATCACCTACTCCGAGTCCGCCACCGCAGACCGCCCCTGGCTGGCCTCACGCCACGGACTCGACACCCCGCTCACTATCACCCTCGACACCGCACTCTTCACCGAGGGAACCCACTACACACCGCCCACCCTCGGCCAGCCCCGCAACATCATGAAGGCCGGCATCCCCCTCGGCCGAGCCACCGCCACCGGCCTGTACGGCCCATGGACCACCACCGCCACAGACGGTCGCGCCACCTTCACCGGCGTCCTCCTCGCCGACGTGCCCTTCACACAGGCCGGTACCCGTGCCGGCGCGGCCCTGCTCTGGCACGGCGTAATCACCGCCGCGCAGCTCCCGGGAGGCCTCGACCCTGCCGCCATCACCACCTCGACCGCGCAGATCCACTTCATCTGACACCCACTCCGCCGAGGAGCCGCCCCCATGCTCGAAACCCTGCTGCGCGACATCGACGCGGCCGACCTCAACACCTTCGCCCGCACCATGACCACCCCGGCAGACTTCGAGCTGACCCGCACGGTCATGCCCGAACGCCGCCTGAATTCCGTCAAGTTCCGCATCAGGAGCAGCAAGCGGCGCGTGAACGCCGCCAAGTTACGCGCGTACGACGCCCAGACCGCCGTCGCCCGCCGCCAAGCCGAGAAGATCATCACCGAGGGCATGCTGCCCCCGCTCGGCCAGAAGCTGATCGTCGGGGAACTGGAGCAGATCCTCCTCGACACCGCCCGCGGCGCCGACGCTTCGGAGTTCGTCGAGCTGCTCTACGACGACATCGAGCGCCACGTCGAGTCCATCCACAACCGCATGGAACTTGCCGCCGGCGACCTCCTCGTTGACGGCAAGTTCAGCCTCAACGGGGAGAACGGCCTCACCCTAGAGGCCGACTTCGGCGTCCCGGCGCCCAACATGCCCACAGCCGCGAAGCCCTGGTCGGACCCGACGAGCGACCCCATCGCCGACGAGCTCCGCTGGATCGAGTACCTGCGCTCAATCGGCGCCCCGCTCCCGGCCCGGGTACTCACGTCGTACAAAGCCCGCGCGACGCTGGCCGCGAACAATGCCTACCGAGCCGCGTACTACGGCAGCGTCAACGGCTCGACCACCCCCACGGCCGTCCTCGCGCCCAACGAGGTCGAGGTCGTCCGCGCCCGGTACAACCTCCCACCGATCACGGTGTACGACGTCCAGATCTCCGTCGACGACGCCTACCAGCGTGTCATCCCGGAGGACCGCTGGATTCTCCTCCCGCCCAACCCCGAGTCCTGGGCGGAGACCCAGTACGGCATCACGGCGGAATCCCTGGTCCTCTCCTCCGGCACCAATCCGGCGATCACCCGTGAGGACGCCCCGGGCATCGTCATCACCGCGGACTACCAGGACGACCCGGTCCAGGTCTGGACGAAGGGGGCTGCCGTCGCCATGCCGGTCATGTACGTCCCGGACATCCACATCACCGCGAAGGTCCTCTGATGCCGGCCACCACCCGCACACTCGCCACCACGGTCTTCGTCACCGACCCCACGACGCACGAGACGCTGCTGCTCGCGGCAGGCACCACGGTCGCCGATCCAACCGTCGCCGAGCAGATCACGCATCCGGACGTCTGGGAGCCAGAGCAGGTACAGAGCGTTGACCCCCAGTCAGCTCCCCCTCAGCGTCGTGCGAGGTCCACGACGAACGAGTCCGAGTAGCCCTGATGCTCTCCGACGCCGAGTACGCATATCTGCGATCCGAGCTCGGCGACATCGTCCGCGGCGACCTTGACGTCCGCTACCAGCGCCTCGGCACAGTCGAGGCGGTAGCCGTCGAGGTCCTGCGAGAGCGCAAGGCAGCGCTGATCGCCGACCCTCTGACCGTCACGGTTCAAGGGGTCGCGACGGTGAACAACGCAGAGAACGTCCGTGCTCTGGAGCGCCAGCTGGCGCTGTTGGAGCAAGCCGAGGCATCGACCTCGGCACCACAGCAGCCGACGCTGCTGGTCAGGCGCCGTATCCGATAAGGGTGCCCGTGCGAGCAAGACATACCCGGAGGCTCCCTGCCACCGTGATCCGCAACGGAACTTCGGATAACTTCCGTTGCTCGTGAGGGGGTTCGGCCCTGCCGTGTCCCATACGTGTTGGGGCCACTTCGCGGACAGATGTCAGTGGGGTGGTCTACCGTTCAGGTACTTGCTCATGTCCGAGTCGACCAGATGGCGACGCGGGCCAAAGGGAGAGCAGGTCGAGACCCATATGGGCCCGCCGTATAGCCGTCGGGTACCGAGAGGGGGAGCTTTGCTCCAGCAGCTGTGTTGCGTGAGGATCGACGCGATGTGCCGCCTGTACGCCCTGCAGAAGCAGGGACCGCGTACGGCAACGTTTCAGGACGAGATCGATACGGCGCTCAATCTCGCCCTCGGTGAGAGGCGCACTGCCGAAGACCCGGACTACCTGTGCCGCAGCCTGCGCCGTGACGCACGGCGCACCATTAGCCGCTCCCGCGAGCGCTCCCGCGAAACGGCAGCTGGCCGCCCTCTCGCTGACGCCCGCCACCGTCGCCTTACGACCTACGAGCCTGACGGTTCCCTCAACGCTGAGCTCGTCACTCACGTCACCCCGGAAGAGGCCGCAATCGCGGACGAGCTCATCCAGAATCTTCGGAAACGGGCCTGTGCTCTCGGTCCGCACGGCCCTGCGTGCCTGAACGGGTTGTTGTTCGGTGAGTCCATCGCGGACACGTCCCAGCGGGCGAAGGTGTCCGCGGCCACCGTCGAACGGGCTCGTCGCGCACTCCGGTTGTATGCCGAGGAACTGATCGCGGCGCAGGAGTAGGCGTCCACGGCTATAAGCAGCTGCACGCCCCACGATGACAGGGTCGGCCGGAAGGTTATGCCCCGGCCGGCCCGTCGCCACAGGGGCACAGCGGTTATCCAACAGTGACATCATTGCTCGGCGACGTGCAGTCCGCTAAAGAACTTCCGCGTGCTGCGGAGCAGTTAGGAGCATCGCGATGAATGACATCGCACCCAAGCCCATCCCCGTAGTGCTGTCCGGTCAGGCTCTGCTGAGCCTTCGGGAGTCGGGCCACAACTTCCCCTCCGCAGTGGGAGAAGTGATCGACAACAGTATCGAAGCGAAGGCCAACCATATTCAGATCCTCACCGAGAAGGAATCGGTAGGACGCAAGAAGGTCATCAGCGAGGTTGCCTTCATCGACGACGGCAAGGGGATGGAGGAGGAAACCCTCCACCACTACCTTCAGCTCGGGTACTCCACCCGCTTCATGTCGGATGACACGATCGGAAAGTTTGGAGTTGGCGCAAAGCTCGCTGGACTTAGCGTTGCCATGCGCATCGATGCATGGTCCCGAGTTGAGGGAAGTGAGCGGATTAAGCATGTCTTCTTCGACCTCAAGGAAGCCGTAGAGGAAGAGAAGGCGGGACATGAAGTTGGGATTCAGCCCCCGGATGATGAACCTGTTCCGTCTCACCTGCTCGCCTACTTCCCCGAAGGGTCGGGAACCCTTGTTGTATGGTCCAAGATTGACCGGGTCTCAGATGGGAATGGCAGGACCAGCCCCGACCATGTGATTAGTGAGCTCACCAAGGAACTCTCTCGCATTTTTCGTGAGTTCATTGGGGGGGGGATTCGAATCTCGGTAGATGGGCTGGACCTCAGGCCACATGACCCGACTTTCCGGCAGAAGGGAAGCTGGGTAGATCATGTTCTGAGTGACCATCTACGGCGAACTACTAACGCTACCTTCCCGAGCGGAACTCCCCACTTCGAGCCACAGATCTTCTTCAGCGAGGAAGTGGAGGTAAAAGTTGGCGGGGCCAAGCATAAGATTCATGTGACGATCACCCTCGCACCAGCTGAAGTACTCCGACACAGGGGCTCCGGCGGAGACGCCATGGCTAAACAGCTCCGCCTGCCTGAGAACGAAGGAGCTATCAGTTTCCTGCGACATGATCGAGAGATCAGCTATACGAACGTGGCGCGCCTGTACCCAGGAACAGTTGAAACTCCGGATCGATTCATCGGTTTCGAAGTTCGCTTCACGCCAGAGCTTGATCGATTGATGGGCGTTCGAAACGTAAAGCGTGGCGCTGTCCCCGATGACGAGCTTCGGGAGACACTGCGCGAAATCGCAAGGAAGTTCATTCCCGCCGCCCGTGCAGAGTTGCAGCGAATCTGGGGGCAGCAGAAGCGCGAGAACGCTGAGCATGCGGGGGAGCATGCACCGATCGTCAAGGAGGTGAAGAATGCAGAACGCACTATGCCTAAGTCTCGCATCAAGGACAAGCCTAGTCCCGCTCAGCGGGACCGCGCTTATGACGACATGGCAAAGGACGCCGGAAAGACAACGGAGGAAGAGAAGGAGGCTTACGCACAGGGAATCGCAGACCTGCCGTTTGTGATCGAGACGGTCGATTTCCCTGGTGACCAGATCTTCGAGCTCACTCACCTCGGTGAGCAGACCTTCATTCGCCTCAACTCTCGGCATACCTTCTACCGGGAAATGTACGAACCCTTGAAGCAAATTGCCGATGGAGCCAACGCGAGCGGAGCAAGTGGCATCGTCACTTCAACGGCAAAGCGAGCCCTCGAAGCGATCACGCTCCTTATCGTGGCGTACGCCAAGGCTGAGACGCAGCATGCGACCCCCGATGCCCAGTACGCGGAACTAAGGAAGCACTGGGGCAGCTTCACCCAGCTGTACATGGACAAGATCAAGGATGTCCTGTAGCAGGCGGAAGCGCAGTGCATCGCTGCCGTACGCTAGAAGGTCTCCAGCCTGTCTTCTGCTTCCTCGACGTTTCTGCTAAGCCGTAAATATTGATTGGAAATCAAGGAGTGCCAGTGCAGGGCGGGGTAGAAAACGGCGCAACGTGGAGCCAGACGTTCCCCTGGCTGAACCGGGTCGCACCCGATGCGCTTCTGTGGCTTCAGCAGCTAGGTGGACGCGCCGAATGGTGGCATGCAGAGTGCCCAGCTGAGACGTCGGCCAGGCGCTCCTCAATGGATGACGTCTTCGACCTGCTTGGCCACATCATGGCAGTGGACAAGTCTCTGGCGTACGACGAAATCAATTCGCTGATCCCTGGTGTGGCGAGCAAGTCCCCGCTGGACTCTCTTGGTGTGAGCGCCTCTGTACTATCCGCCCTGGCGGAGCAGGGAATCCTGAGCTTTAGCACCCTCACTGCAGAGACGCCGCAGAGCATTGGCCGGATTCCTCGGATGACACGAAGGAACCAGGCTCACCTGCTCAGCGAGCTGGTGCGGATTGCAATCTCTGGCGACGGCTCGATCCAGCCCGACGTCCCTCGCGAAACTGGGGAGGCGCATGACCAGGACCTGCATCGCGAACGGTCTTTTGCGATTGAGATGCTCGAGCTCGAGGCCGACGAGGTCATGTCTGTAAACGTGGCGCACCGAATTCTTACCGAACGAGGCGTGACGGCAGGTGACTTGAACTCTTGGCTGGATTGCTGCGGACTTTCCGTCGGAGATGGGCAGTTGCAGCTTGTAGAGCAGGGCGAGAAGCAACGCGCTCACTCAGATGTAATAGCCCATAAAGATCACCGGGAGATTGTAGACGGAGGGGGCAAGATCGCAACTTCTGCCGCTGATCTAGAAAGCACAAATCCAGCCGAAGGCGACGATACCCAAAACGTCAATCGCGCGCCGGCGGGGAATCAGGAGATTCGTTCTTGGGCAAGGCGCCACGGCTATGTCGTCGGAGACCGAGGACGTATTCCATCGATTGTCCACAACGCGTACGTACAGGCAATGGGCGGGACTCGCCCGCCCGGTGATGTGGAACACAAACCGGCATCGCAGGGGCAGGATGATTGCGTCGGATATGAGCCGATCGCCGCACTTCTGGACAATCTGGCAGTTGCCCTCGGAGTGAGCAGCGAGGGCATCACCCTCGGCGCGGTGCTCTCCGGCGAGGTGCCGTTGCCAGCGCATGCCGCTGACACGGTTCGGAGCATCCTGGGGGCGAAGCTGGAAGAGAACGGCTGGGTGATAGATGCAATTCCAGCGCCAAATATCAGCAATCTCGATGCCCGATCAAACGGGTCCGTATCGCGACGGGCGACGCTCAAGGATCGTGCATGGAATGTATTGCATGAGACGGATCACCCTCTGACATCTCCATCGCTCGCCTCCAGGATGGGCGACGGTATCAACGAGCGCTCGTTGAAGGTGCAGCTCGCCAACGACTCGAGGTTCATGCGGAGCGATGTCGACTCCTGGGCTCTCAGCGACTGGGGGCTTCGTCGCTATACAGGAATCCAGAACCTGATTGCCGAGGAGATTGACAAAGTAGGGGGGAGCGCTCTCGCCGAGGAAGTGGTAGAAAATCTTACGCGGGAATTTGCTGTAAAGGATTCTTCGATACGGCAAATGATGTACAAGTATCCGTTTGTCGTGCAGAATGGAATCGTCCGCCGAGCTGTGGATGCGGAGCAACGAGAAGGGTCTGGGTCTTCCGGCCAGCTGACTAGTGAAGCAGACCCTTCTATGCATATCGATCTTGCGAAAGATCTCGGATTGGACTTCTAATGACCGCTTCCAAATCCCTGCGTTCCATCGATTTCGCAGAGGAATACCGCAGCGATCAAGGGAACATCGTTGGCGATTTCTATGTACCGTCTCTGAAGATTTCCGAGTCGTACGATCGCGCCGTCGGGTACTTCACCGCCTCGGTTCTTTCCGTGATCGGTGAAGGAGTTGATGAGTTTGCTCGCCGTGGTGGAGTCATGCGCGTAGTCGCTTCACCTTATCTCCTCCCTGAGGACATCGAGGAAATCGAATCGGGCTACTCGCTCCGGTCGGTTATGGAGAAGGCCGCAGTCCGTGACTTGGAGCGATCGGTCGAAGACCCTCGAGCCGCTAGAGGGTTGGGGAAGCTAGGCCAACTCGTCGCGGAGGGGCGACTCGACTTTAAGCTCGCCTATGTAACTGCCGAAAACCGCGTGGGCATGTATCACGAGAAGATCGGAATATTTCGAGACGGAGAGGAACTAGTAGCTTTCAAAGGGAGCGCAAACGAGACGCATTCGGGCTTGGTTGGAAATTTTGAGTCCATTGAAGTGTTCTGTAGTTGGGATCAGCGCGATCGCGCAAGGGCTCTGCGGATCGGCAGACAGTTTGATGCTCTCTGGGAAGACAGGACGGAGAAACTTCGGGTTCTCCCATTCACAGATGCAGCCAAGAAGGTAATTGAGCGTGTCAGCCAGGGGACTTCAGAGCTCGGTGAGCCTGACATCTTTGACTATGGTGGTGCACCGCTGACCGTCCCTGTCCAAGATAGTGCCGGCATGCTGAGAATTCCGGCTGAACTCAAGGTCCGTGAATATCAAAAGCAAGCGGTGGGCAACTGGTTTGCCCAGAGTGGCCGTGGGATTCTGCGGATGGCTACAGGCACAGGGAAGACGCTAACAGCTCTCTCTGCAGGGGCGCAGGCGGCCAAGATGTTGGACAAGGTGGGCGAGCCACTCCTCACCGTCGTGGTTGCTCCTTATCAGCACCTAGTCGATCAGTGGGCGAAGGACATTGAGTGGTTTGGGGTATCTCCGATCCGCGCCTATGAGTCGACGACATCGTGGTATGGGCAGGCATCACATCTTTTGGACTCTCTGGCGCTCGGGGTGAGCCGCGGTGGTGTAGTCATCACCACGAACAAGACATTCGGGGACCGTGCTTTTCAGTCAATCTTGAGCCGCTACAGTGGGCGCCTGCTTCTGATCGCTGACGAAGCGCACAACCTTGGTGCCAAGCACGTGAGCTCCAAGTTGCCTGAGAGTGCAGAATTTCGGCTCGGCCTATCGGCTACCCCTGAGCGCTGGTTCGATGATGAGGGAACCTCAGCTCTGACCAGCTACTTCGGCGATGTGGTCTTTGAGATGGGTATCGGCGAGGCCATCAAGGCCGGAGCCTTGTGCCGGTACACCTACACGCCGGTCATCGTTGAGCTCGACGATGAAGAGACCGAACTATACGTAGAGATCACAGAGAAGATCGCCAGGATCTTCGCGGCCCAGCAAGGTTCGGAGCAGGCAGACGAGGACAGCGTCTTGGGCGCACTGCTGCGTAAGCGTTCCAACCTTCTGGGACACGCCCGGGCCAAGCTTCCTGCGCTCAAGAAGGAGATCGAGAAGCGTCAGGAAGACTGGTATCAGCTGCTCTACTGTGCGGAGGGTAAGCACCCGCTCTCCTACGCGGATGGCGCTCCCGATGAACCTCCGCAGATCGACCAGGCCCTGGCTCTCGTGGGCAATGAGCTGCAGATGCCGGCGGCTCGATACACATCGGAGACCAAACGGCCGGAACGGCGGCAGGTGCTTCAACGCTTCGCAGACCGCAAGCTTCAGGTAGTCGCCTCGATGCGCTGCCTAGATGAAGGCGTCGATGTGCCCGCCGCCCGCACCGCGTACTTGCTCGCCAGCTCGACCAACCCGCGGCAGTTCATCCAGCGACGCGGGCGAGTGCTCCGCCAAGCAGCAGGGAAAACTATGGCGGACATCATCGATTTCATTGTCGTCCCGCCAGAAGGCGCGACCGGGATGCGAGACACGACCGAGCGAGGGATGGTGGCTCGTGAACTCGCGCGCGTCACTGAGTTCGCGCACCTTGCAGAGAATGAAGCAGAAACTCTCGACATCCTTCGGCCGCTACGTATCCGCTACGGCCTTCTGGATGTCTAGCCATCAATGCATTCATATCGGATGAAGGAGCCACCGTGAGTGAAAAGAAGACGGCGCAAGAGGTGCTGGGGAAACTGTCTCCTGACGGGGTGAAGCTGGCGAAGCGAGTCGTTGAGCTCGAACGGGAGTACCTGCACATTCGGAACTCAAATGCCATCGTCGATGACATTGTTGCCGCTGTGAAGGGAATCATTAAGTGAAGCTCCTCAAGCTCACGCTCAACAACTTCCGTGCGTTCTATGGGCAGCAGGTCCTCAACCTCGACGTTGAGGAAGGGAGTCCTTCAGTACTCATCTTCGGCAACAACGGTGCAGGGAAGACCACACTCCTCAATGCGTTTGCCTGGGCGCTGTATGGAAAGTTCTCTGATGACGTCGAGCAGCAGCAGCGAGTCATTCACGACCAGAAATGGGCAGAGACCCCGCTGGGAAGTTCGGTGAGTGCCTCAGTGGAACTCAAGTTCACGCACGCTGGAGTTACCTTCTCTGCTTTGCGTGAGGTCTCTACGGTCAAGAACAGCAACAACCAAGTACCTGTGCAAGCCACGCTTTCCCTGACTAAGATTGAGCGTGGAGAGAGCGAAGTCATTCCCAACGGTCAGGACCGTATTGAGAAGATCCTTCCCGAGGGGCTACGACGCTTCTTCTTCTTCAATGGTGAGCGCATGGAGAAAATGTTCGCCGGGGAAGAGAGTAACCATGAGGTAAAGCAGGCCATCAAGACATTGATGGATCTAGAGCCGATGGAACGGGCCATCGCCGAGCATCTGCCGGCAGCTGCTCGACGCCTCGCACGGCAGCTTCCCAAGGGGGGTGACAGCCGCCTCACCAAGCTACAGGAGGAGCAGGAGCGCCTCGAAGAGCAGCGAGCTGAAGCAGGCAAGAGGGCAGAGAAAGTCTCGGAGGAGATCAGCAGTTACGAGCGCGAAGTCAAAGCGATGGAGAAGGCTTTGCGTAGTCACTCGGAGTCGAAGCCGCTCCAGAACGCGCGCAAGAAGCTTGAGTGGCAGATCAAGGTGAAGAGCGACGAGCTGGTCTCCCGGTACTCTCGAAAGAGCGAAATCCTGTCAAAGGGTGGATTTCTTGCATTCACCTCGGGAATGGACAAGCAGGTGGTTGAGCTGGCTGAGGCGATGAGGGAGCGCCGGCAGCTACCCGCCGGTATTCAGCGAGACTTCATTGATGGGCTTATCGAGGATGGCGCATGCATGTGCGGCACCCCAGTGCCGGAGGGGAGCGCGGCCTACGCTGAACTCGACAAGCGACGCTACAACGCAGGACTTCAGGACGTTGAAGCCCGCTGGATGTTCGTCAGTGGGCAGATGCGACACCTAGGAGAAGCTCGGGAAGCCCTCCTGGAAGATCTCCGGCAAGCGACTCTTGAGATTCAGAGCTGCCAGGATGAGATCAAGCGGCTTGAGGCTGAGAAGAGCGACATCGACCGTCAGCTCCAGGGCGTGAACATCCAGGACGTGCAGAGGCTGGAGCAGAAGCGCAAAGAGTACGACGAGAAGCGGATCGATGGAATCAGCGAGCACCGACGCCTTCAGGAGAGATTTGAGGAGTTCCAGGTCGAGATCGACAAGGTGAAGCGTCAGTTCCGGTCCGCTCAGTCGGAGGACGAAGAGTCGCGGCGGGTGCAGCGCCAGGTCAACCTTGTGAACGAGGTTCTGGAAACCTTCCAGGAAGCCCTTGAACTCAAGACGGAAGAGGTTCGGGCGGAGCTCGATGCCAAGGTCAAGGAAGTCTTCTCCAGGATCTTCAGGAAGACATACGAGCCTGAGCTAACAGAGTCCTTCGAGTTGCACCTCAAATCTGCGGCAGGGGCTGCGATCCGGAGCACCGGCGAGAATCAGGTTCTCGGCCTGAGCTTCGTTGGCGCCGTTTCGGAGATCGCGAAGCTGATTCATCAGCGGAAGTCGAAGGGCGGCGGAGACATTCTCGGCGAAGGGGGCATCTACCCCGTGGTCATGGACGCACCGTTCGGCAGCCTCGATCTGGCGTACCAGAAGGACGTTGCTCAGGCACTGCCCAAGCTCACCTCGCAGATCATCACTCTCCTGTCCAACTCTCAAGCGCGTGGGGAAGTGATGGAGCACCTTCAGGGATCGGCGACGCGTATGTACGTACTGCGCTCGGTGACCCCCAACACTGACGCCATGCAGGAGAGCATTGAGATCAACAACCGTGCTGTCCCCTTCGTTACGCACGGCGAGTTCGAGCACACCATTCTGGAAGAGGTGACCGTCTAATGGGGTACGAAGACCGTTTCCGACGACCGGCTGCTCACGAGGACCTGATCGGGGCCTTGTCCGGCAAGGACGGCCCTTTCAACGCAATGGTAGACGTGTTGATGTTCGCTGCCATGCTGGGGAAGCGAAAGGGAAAACGGGAGCCCTTCACAAAGGCTGGTGAGCCGATCCGTCTGTCTGTCATGGAAGGGCGCCAGTACGGAGATGTGTTGATGGACATGATCGCTGTCGTCGAGGACACCGCCGATCCCAAGATCCTTGCTGACGGGCGTCAAGACGAGAGGGTCCGGATCTTTGAGGAGTACGCGAACGGTGGCCTCAATTTCATCCAGGGCGAGGTCAACTCAAGTGGCGGGAAGGACTATGTCTCGATCGTCAGCACGCTGGTGATGGACGCCTTGACCACCCCCGACGAGCGCCAGAACGATGTGTCCGAGCTGATGCAGGTGGCATCTCTGGACTGGTAGACGAGGTTGCGTATAGCGGTGAGGAGCGAGCAGAAGCTGACTGCTCCCTCCCCACCGCACTGCGATGGACCAGATTCAGGAAGCCACCGCGGACTGGACGAGGCCCTCAATCGTGGTCTTCTCCTTGTCCGCGCCGAGGTAGCCGATTCCACGGTGGAGATGCACCACGAGCGTCCTGGCCACATTCTCGTCTGTGGGCTCCTCTCCATCAGCAATGCAGCGCTGCTTGAGGAGCGCCAGGTATAGGTCGCGGTGTTGCCCAGCGAACGTCTTCCAAGTCATCTCGACGTTGGAGTCGGTGACGATGTCCTTCACCAAGGGCGTCGACGGGTCCTGGAGGGACAGGGCGAGCGCCCAGCGGCAGAGAACGTTCCACTGGGGGATGCCGGTGGAGGCGGGGCGTTTCAGCCAAACCAACCGGTCCTTGGCCGGCTGGGACAGGCGGACGGTGTCAAGCGACATGGGAGGCTCCTGCATTCCACCAGTAACCTTCGACGACCTTGGTGGTGAAGTCCGTGTCGTCGTGGGCCAGCGTGTACATGTGGGCAACGGACTTCTTCAAGCGGCCCAGCAGGTACTCGTCGATCTCTTCGTCTGTTGAGAGGAGAAGGACCTGGTCGCTGGCGTAGGGGAAGTAGCGATCAACTAGGTGCTCCCGATGTCGGCTGTCCAGGCGGCCGAGCGGGGTGTCGATGACGCTGGGCAGGCGGTTACCGGCGACCTTCATCAAGCCCCAAAGGAGAGACACTGCCAGCAGTTGCCGCTCGCCTGCGCTGAGTCGTCCTGGATCGATTGCCTCGCCCTCGCTGTCGGACAGAGTGAGCGTGAACTTGTCGGTGTCGATTCGAAGGTCATGGACCAGCCCTTGCTTCCGCATGAGCTCTTTGAAGCTCTGCAGAACGGCGACCTCTAGGCTGCTGATGTGGCGCTCGAGGAGCGCTTCGCCGAAGCGCTCGAGAGTACTGCGGGCCTTCTCCGAGTACTTGATGATGCGCTCAACCTCTTCAGCCTTGACCTTGGTCTGGACGAAGTTTTTGTGAGCTCGTTCAAGGGCAGCAGCGACGTGTTCACGGCGCCGCTTCAGTTCCGCGATCTGCTGCTCATCACGCTCCATACCGCCCTGGATGCGAGTGACGTTCTGAGCTTGCTCATCACGTGCTCGCTGGAGCGCTTCCACCTTGCTCTGCTCCGGCACGCCGGCCAGCTGGCGGTCCAGCTGATCCAGTTCCTCCGCTGCGGACGCAGCCTGCTTCAGAAGCTCGTTCGCTCGGTTTGTGTCACGCGCGAGGCCCTCGTCCAAAGCTGAGAGCTGGGCCAGAGCGTTATGGGGAAGACCGAGGTTCACTTTGAGAGCAGTCGACTTCGAGCGCTTGGCTCTGTCCTGCTCCAGCTTCTTCATCACCTCGCCCCGGGCGTCTTCCGGCACCAGTTCGAGCAGCCATGCATCGCGCTCAGCCAGCACGTCGAGGACCTGGCTGGCCTCCGCGGCCGAGGACTCCTGCTTGGCCTGCTTCCGAAGTTCCTTCACCTGAGGCGCCATGAGTAGGAAGGGAAGCGGGCCGGCAGCAAGTTGGACCAGCGAGGCGCGGAGGTCAGACAGCTGGCTGGCGACTCGATCGCGTGCTGCGGTTAGCTCCTGGCGGCGCTCAAAGAGACCGCCGCCTTCCTTCTTGAACGATTCTTCCAGGCTGCCCAGTTTGCGCTCTGCTTCCCTCAGCGTCTTGCCGCGGGCAGCCCGTTCTTGCGCTGCCTGGTCCAGTTGCTGTTGGACAGAGGCGAGTTCCTGTTCCTGGTCATGGATATTGTCCATGAGGTGCTGCTCCTCATCGGACAGCTTCTGACGGCGTTGCAGGGCGAGGAGGTCGGTGCGGAGCTGTTCGACCGTGCTGACGCCAAGCAGCGACTGCACCGCCGATTCAATGACCGTGGCTGCCCGCTCCGGGTCGGCAAGGGATTCGATCTTCTCCCCATCGAAGAAGGACAGAGATGCGACTTCCAGCGGGAGGAGGTCCTCAACATGGTCGGCCCATCCCTCGCTGAGGATCCGGCTGAACTTTGGGTCAGCCTTCGCGCGACGCGAGTTTTGGATCTTGCTGCCGTACTCCTCGTCGACGAAGACGTTGAGGAACTCCTTCAGCGATTTACCGCTGACGTGCCAACTGCGGACGACCTTGTAGTAGTGCTCCGTGGCATCGACCGTGACGGTGAACTCCAAGGTGATCGACGATCCGCGGCTCGGGTCGTGCTGGCGGTTGATGCTCTCGCGGAGATAGGTGTCGTACGCCTTGTTGCCTCGGCCGCTGCACCGCGCGCGAGGGCCGTACAGAACCAGCTGGATGGCATCGAGCAGGGTCGTCTTCCCGCAGCCGTTGAGACCACCGATCAGGATGATCGGCCGATTGTTCTTCACGCTGAGGTCGAGAGACTGCTTGCCTCGGTATGCCCCGAATTCTTCTAGGGTGATCTTATGCAGGAGCATCGATACTGGTTTCGTCCTCGAAGGTCGGGTTGGTCGCTACTTCTTTGCGCCACTGCTTCTTGCGCTGCGCAAAAGCGAAGGCGTCGTCTCGGTCTTCGTAGAAGCCCTTCTGGACAGCCGATTCGAGTGCCTGGAAGAGCCCGGAACGGCGGGTCATGGTGCGGTACTTACGCTCCACAGCAAGCAGCTCTCGCACCATGTCGTAGTGCACCTGGTCGTCGCCGCAAATCTCCTTGAGGAGCTGCATTTCGTCGGCGCCCATGACGAGTTGCTCATCGAGGGGGCCGCCAGGGAAGTCTTCACCCGTTGCTTGCTTGTAGATCGTCGGCACGCTGTCTTCGACCTCATGCTTGTCGAAGACCCAGATGCGGCGGATCTCGTGCAGCTCGTCGAGCGTGATCAGCTCGATATTGCGGACGTGCTCGGGGGCCTTCGCTCTGATCCAAGTCTGGGCTGAGAGGAGGTCTTTGAGCCACTTCTCGCGAAAGTCCTGGAGGTATGGGCCGTGGACGACCACATCCTCGCCATCGCTTCGGCGCGTGAAGAGGTTCACCTGCCCGTTCATCCGGCGGAAGTCGCGCGCGTCCCTGTCCGGGCGGGGGTGCGGGAGCTTCTTGCCTGGCTGGTAGTCGGGGTCGTCCTTGTCCTTGACCAAGCCAAAGGGCGAATCGAGCTTGTCTCGCAGCTCGAGGAGGGGGAGCATCCACTCCTTCTCCTCGTCATTCCGGATCATGGCAGCCATGGACTTGTCCTGCTCGACCAGGGTGCAGGTCCAGCAGCCGAAACGGCTGGAGCCGCACGACGGGGTGGTCGAGTCGACGACGAGCGGACACTCGCCGTCCTCGGAGGCGCCCTGGTACATGCTGAGCAGGTCGTGATTGTTGTAGCCCCAGGGGTTGGGCTTCTGCATCAGGAATTCCCACACGTCGTCATTGGTCCAGTCTTCGACTGGGCTGTAAACGAGCGAGTTGGGCAGGTTGGCATTAGGTGAGAGGCGGTCCCGGACACGGCGCTTCTCGTGCTTCTCCATCGCGCGGGCGCGAGCCTGGCTCTCCGTCTTCCGGATACCGAGGACCATGATGGCCTCGCCGTGAGCAGCCACGACGTTACGGATGAAGGAGTTCGAGGGCTTGATCTTCAGGCGCTCAGTGCACCACCGGAACTTCGGACGCGGGGCGGGGTAGCCGCGACCAATGAGGTTGACCCAGAAGGTGTCCTTGATCTCCGGGGTCAGCCGGTGAGGCTGGATGGGGAGGTTCTGCGCGGTGGCGGCCTTCTCCATCGTCTCCAGGGAAGTGGTGACCCACGCTGCGACCACAGGGTTCTCGACCAGGGTGTCCGTACTGATGACGTGCACCGCCTTGGCCAGCTTCTCGGCCGGCAGTTCTTTGAGCGCAGTCCAGACCAGCTGCAAGACAGCAGTGGAGTCCTTGCCGCCGCTGTAGCCGATGACCCAAGGAACCTCGTCCGCGGTGTACAGCTCGCGGATCTCCTCGGCGAGCTCGTCGGTCACCTCGTCGAGCGAGCGGCCGTCGAATGGCAGACGCCGGACGGAGGGGATGCCAAGAGGCAGAGGGATGGTCATGCGTCGCCTCGCAGGTAAGCGTCTTCCACCCGCTGTTCCTCGGGGCTGAGCTCGAGGCCAAGGTGGATACGCAGGTAGTTCACGGTAAGGGTCACGTTCTGGTGGCTCTTGGATACACGGCCGCCGACGATGGCACGCCCTTCCCAGTCTGTGTTCGACCGGGTCCAGTCCACCGTCTTCAGAGGGGCGAGCTGCTTCTTCCACTTGGAAGGCGCAACCGACTCCCTGAACAAGGAATTCCCGATGCGTCCGAGGGCGTGGAGAGCGATGCCGTGGCTGTGGATGAAGTCGCGGCGCATCTCCGTTGCGGAGAGCTCCCGCTCCCGAACCATGGCCCATTCTGGCAGGGCTTTGTCGATCTCCTCCCAGTACGACTGGGCCAGATCGACCGCTGCCTCGTGCTTGAACGTCAGCCCCTGGAGGAGGGATTGGGTGCCGTAGTAGAGGGCACTCAAGGTGAACATCATCCGCGAGCGCGCGGAGAGGTTGCTCTTCTCCATCTCGACGTAGCCCTTGAAGATGCGCGAGCGGCCAGCCATGACGCGTACGACCTGAGAGGACGGATCCCGGTGGTCGTAGAGCACGCCGATAGAGCGCGCCGGGCGAATCGCGTGCCGGTTGAGGTCGGCAAACATCTGCTGGGACCGAGCCAGCCCCGCATCGTGGAAGAAGACAACTGCGATCGTCTCTTCGCCGAGGTCAGGGTTCTCCTTGAGGGCGAGCTCAATGGCGGCGCGACGGTGCTGACCGTCGTTGATCAGGAACCGGGAGTCCATAGGAATGCGCAGCTGGCCCGTGCGGAAGCCGGTTCCGTCGGGGCTGTGGCTCTCGAACTCCATGATCCCGTCGACGGAGGCAGTGAGAGCACTGAAGACGTAATCATCCGGATTGTCCAAGATGTACTTGGAGAGCGCCGGAAGGCGCCCCTTGTTCAGGATGCGCTGCGCCCGTAGCTCGGCAGACAGTTCGTCCTCGTCGAAGGTGAAGATCTTGGGGATGACGCGTAGCGGGCACATCGAGACGTAGTACTCCCGACCCGCCTGGATGCCGCGGATCGCCGGGAAGGTGTACTCGAACCCGGCGGATGCGCGTGGGGCGACTACTCGGGTCGCAGGTGCCACAGCTTCGTTCTCCACTTCGGCGACTTTAACGTACTCGCAGTGACTGTCGGCTCTCGGTTGACGTACCAGCGCTTCCTTCAGTGTGTGCAAGCGCGGCGGAGGTAGTGCATGTCATCGCCGGGCTGCGCGTGCCGTACTTGGCGTATCGCCACCCACAGGGATGACGTGAGCCGAGGTTGGTGTTGAGGTACGTCGTAAGGTCCTGCTGTGCGTTTGCACGTCACGTGTGTACGTTAACGGATTGACGTACGTGGTGACAGGAAAACGTCTTAGAAGTGGGTGGCTGTTGTGGTGGCGTATTTGGACGCGGCGGCGACGACGCGGGTGGACCCTCGTGTTGCTGACGTGGTGCTGCACTGGATGACCGAAGACTTCGGGAACGCGGGCAGCCGTACCCACGAGTACGGGACGCGGGCGAAGGCGGCGGTTCAGGAGGCGCGGACCTTCCTAGCGGAAACGGTCGGAGCCAAACCGGAGGAGGTCATCTTCACCAGCGGAGCGACGGAGTCCAACAACATCGCTCTCCTGGGCATGGCGCCGTACGGGGAGAAGCATCAGCGGCGCCACATCATCACGTCCGCCATCGAGCACAAAGCGGTCATCGAACCCCTCATGCACCTGCAGAGCAACGGCTTCGAGGTTGACTTTCTGGAGCCTGGACCGTCTGGCAGGGTCACGACGGAAGCTGTGCTGGAGAAGCTCCGCCCGGACACTCTCCTGGTCTCTTTGATGCATGTGAACAACGAGACCGGAGTGATCCAGCCAGTCGCCGAGCTCGCAGAGAAGCTTCGGGAGACTTCCACCTATTTCCATGTCGACGCGGCTCAGGGCTACGGCAAGCTCCCCGAGGACCTCAAGGCCCCCATCGACTTGATCAGCATCAGCGGCCACAAGGTCGGAGCGCCGAAGGGCGTGGGAGCTCTAGTGACTCGCCGGCGCGGCTGGGACAAAGCTCCTCTGGAGCCCATCATGTTCGGAGGCGGCCAGGAGCGAAAGCTCCGGCCCGGCACGCTCCCCGTACCTCTGATCATGGGTCTCTATGAGGCAGCGAAGATCTTTCAAGAGGGACAGGAGCGCTGGGAGCGAGATGCCCTTGCAATGCGCGAGCGCATGCTTACCGCCCTTGGCAAGACCGTCTTCCACATCAACGGGGACACTGAGCACAGCGTGCCGCACATCCTCAATGTGACCTTCGAGGGGCTCAATGCGGAAGCGCTGATCGTGAGGCTGAAAGAACAGATCGCCGTCGCGACGGGCTCAGCGTGCACCAGTGCCTCGTACACACCGAGTCACGTACTAATGGCCATGGGGCTACCGAAGGAGGTAGCTACCAACGGGCTGCGCTTCTCCTGGTTCCCGAGCCAGGTCGCCGACTTCGACCCGGAGGAGTTCGTGGCGACGGTCGTGCGGATGCAACCGACCGCCTCTTGAGTCGGCTGAAGACGCCAGTCAGCCTGTTGTGCGGCGCACCAGCCGGTGCCCGCGCAGCTCACGGCCACATCTGATCAGCTCGGTTTCCCATCCGTTCTCGGTACCGATGAGGTGTGGGTGCTCGTAGAGCCCCGCCCTCACCTCGGACTCGGTGAGCCGCCGGTAACGGGGCACGTCGGGGTCGTCCGGGGTGAGGAATTCGTGCTTGCGGTGGAGCAGCGGACGGTTGGCGGAGTTCGCGTACGACGTGTGTGACGTCTCAAGGGTCTTCAAGTCGACCTGGTAGGAGGAGAGGATCCGCGGGTGCGGATCCTTGTCGAAGTCTGGGTAGTCGAGCCAAGAGACCGCGCGCCCCTGGTGCCTCAGCTTGGCTACTGTCCAGTCCTGCGGGCGGCCGGCGGCGATCGACGCGCAGTGCTCGTACAGCCTTAGCACGGTGGGCATTTGGTCCAGGGCTCTTCGGTGCACGTATAGGGCTGTTGGCGTCAGCTTTCCGACCTGTGACGCATTCATCGCGCCGCGTACGTATGCGTCATCGCGGAGCTTGAGGAGCAGACGGTCTGAACGCTGGCAGGCTTCCTTGTAGGACGTGAAGAAGGCGCGTACGTCCAACTGCACACTTTCCGGGAGGTTGCTGAACGGGCCGCGGCCGTTGAAGAGTTCCACAGCTAGGTAGAGCAGGGTGTTCAGGGTCGAGCGCTTGGCCCCCTCGGAGATCTTGTCGGCGTCGGCTGAGTCTCGGACGAGACGCTTGAGCTCGTTCGGCTTGAGGTGTGCCAGGAGCTCCGCGGTGGCACGCGGCATCTCGTCGATGCGGGGAGGGCGGCCTCGCCGCTCCACGTAGTCCACGAGTGCGGTGATTGCGGTCGCAGTGTCTTCAGATGCAAGCCATTCGGCATCTGGGACGATCCGCTGCGCGAGGTAGCTGAGACGGGCGGCATCTTCCTTGAAGGCGTAGACGATGCCGGGGGACGCCGAGACGACCCGGGCCCCCGTGACCTCCTCGACGTACGAGCGCAGCTCGCTGGCGCCGTAAAGGTGCTGGAACGTCTGGCGGCTGGTGAGCAGGCCATCGCCGAAGGTCTCGCCGCGAACTTTGGACTTCTCCCAGGTAAGGCGAGCGGAGACGATCAGGACGGTAGTTGCCAGCTCCCAGGCTTGCTTCAGGGTCTCCCGGCGTTCTGCGGGGTCCTCGATCACGTTCAGCACGTAGGTGAGGAGGACGACGGATGAGGGTTCGACGCGGGAGCCAGAGCGGTAGTACGGATCCCATCCGGTGATCTTGCAGTCGAGTCGTTCTAGAGCCCGGACATCGTCACCGCGGCCGCAGCCGTAGTCGAGAACTGTTCGGTCCGGGGTGAGTTGCCTGTCGGCGAGGGCCTGACGGGCGGGTACGGACAGGGTTGCGCGGCCGATGGCTGTACGACGGCGGTCGCTGTTCCAGGTCTCCTGCATCGAGCCTCGCTGCGTCTCAGGTGCTGGTAACAAGCGTAGTCAGGGGAATTGGCCGACAGGAGACTTTCGAGGAGGCAGGGCCGAGTCCTGAGCTCGACCTGAGGCGTCCTTGACCAGTCGGCGTGTGCCTGATGCGCTTGGACAGTCGGGTATCGATTTCGGGGGTCCCTTGGTGTCCAGGCTGGTTCCACCTGCGCTCTCACGGGTCGCCGACAGGAGCATGGTGGCCGTATGAGACTCCGGCGTGGACTCGCGATCGCCGGCGTCGCCGGAGGCGGTGCTGTGACCACGCTGCTGGTCGGGCTCGTCACCAATGCCGTGTCCAACGAGTCGCGGTGGCCCGGCTGGTTGGGGTGGTTACAGGAGCATGCCTGGTTCTCGTTCGTCGTGTTGGGCGTGACGATGGCGGGGCTGACGGCCCTGCTCGCCGGGCTCTCCGAGGCTCGGCCTCCTACCACGCCGGGGCGATCGGAGGATGGAGCGGGGCCACCGGGAGCCGCCCAGGTGCTGCGTTCGTTGCCACGCGACATCGCCGCGTTCACCGACCGTGTCGGGGAACTGGAACAGCTGATGGGCTCCGTGCAGGCCTCGCAGGAGCGTGGTGAGGGGCTGCCGGTTCATGTGATTGACGGGATGCCGGGCGTCGGGAAGACCACTTTCGCCGTGCACGCCGGGCACCTGCTCTCCGAGCGGTTTCCCGATGGTCAGCTCTTCGTGAACCTCAACGGGTACACGCCGGGGCGCACTCCGGTGCAGGCCGGCGAGGCGCTCGCCTCGCTTCTCGCGGCCGCCGGCGTGCCGACGCAGCAGATACCCGTCGGGGACGACGTCGGAGCGGTCACGGAGGCCCGGGCCGCCATGTGGCGGAGCAGGCTCGCGGACAAGAAGGCGCTGCTGATCCTCGACAACGCGGCCAGCTACCGGCAGCTGGAGCCACTGCTCCCCGGTGGGAGCGGGTGCCTGGTGTTGGTGACCAGCCGCAGGCGGCTGGTGGCGAGCGAGGAGGTGGTCATGTCAGTGGAGGCGCTACCGCCGGATCACGCGGTCGACCTCTTCGTGAGGCTCAGTGGGCGGCCGGCTGACGGGATCGACCGGGGTGTGGTGGACGAACTGGTGCGACTGTGCGGGTGTCTGCCGCTGGGGGTGTCGCTGCTCGCGGCACGGCTGCGGCACCATCCGTCCTGGACCGCCGAGGACCTGCGCGGGCGGCTGGTGGCGGCGCGGGACCGGCTGGGAGAGCTGCGGGCCGGGGAACGCGCCGTCACCGCGACGTTCGATCTGTCCTACCGGGATCTCGCGCCGGAGCGGCAGCGCTTCTTCAGACAGCTCGGCTTCTTCCCGGGCACCGATCTCGACGCGCACGTCGGCGCGGCCCTGGGTGAGGTTCCGGTGCTGGTGGCCCGTCGGCACCTCGAGGCGCTCTACGACGACCACCTGATCGACGAGCAGCCGGGTAGCCGATACCGACTGCACGATCTCCTTCGCGACTACGCCCGGGGCCTCGCCGTCGAAGGGGACAGCATGGATGATCACGTACAGGCCGTCCAGCGTGTATGCACCTACTACCTGGCCGCTCTCGCCGTCGCGAACGGGCACATCGTGCGCAGCGGAGCCGCGGTGCCTCCGGCGCCGGACGGCGCCTCGCGGGTAGAGACTCCGGCCATGGAATCGCGGGCGGGCGCCCTGAGCTGGCTGGAGGCCGAGCGGGCCAACATCCTCGCCTCCGTCCGGCAGGCGAACGGTCTCGCCCTGTACGACCTCGTGGTCCGGCTCGCCGCGGCCATGGCGCCCTTCCTGCGTCAGGCCGGCCCCTGGGACCAGGCCGTCGGGCTGCACCGGACCGCCGCCGAGGCCGCCCGCCACACCGGCGATCAGAGGGCCCGGGGTGACGCTCTCGCCGAACTTGGTGTCGTACGCCGCTTCATGGCGGCCTATCCGCAGGCGATCGAGGCACTGAACGACGCCGTGACGGCGTACGAAGCGGTCGACGAGCGGCGGGGCAAGGCGGACGCTCTGAACCAGCTCGGCATCGTCTGGTACCTGACCGCGGACAACGAGGACGCGTCCCGCGCCCAGGCCGAGGCCCTCTCCCTCTACCGTGAGCTGGACTACCGGCTCGGACAGGCGAACGCTCTGGCCGATCTCGGCATGACACACCGGCAGATGAGCCGGTTCGACGCCGCGGTGGAGGCGCAGAGCGAGGCTCTGACGATCTACCGGGAGCTCGGTGACCGGTACGGGGAGGCGAACTCCCTGCGGGACCTGGGCGTCGTGCACTGCCTCATGGGTGCTTATGAAGTGGCGGCTCGGCATCACCAGGAAGCGTTCGACATCTACCTGGAGCTGGACGACCGTGAGCACCAGGCCTACGCGCTCAACGAGTTGGGCGTCGTCCGGCGGCTGACCGGAGACATCGAGGGAGCGCGGACGGCACACAGACAGGCCTTGACGCACTTCACCGAGCTTGGTGACCGGTTCGGCCGCGCCAACAGCATCCGCCACCTGGGCGCCGTGGAACGTGTGGCCGGGGATGCGACCGAGGCGATCCGGCTTCTGGAGGAGGCCCTGGAGGTCTACCGCGAGCTCGGCAGTCGCGGAGGTGAGGCCGCCTCGCTGAGCGAGCTGGGCGCGGCTCGCAGCATCGTCGGTGAGAGCGACGGAGCGGTCGAGGCGTTCCAGGATGGACTGCGGATCCTCCGAGGCCTGGGCGACCGGTGCGGGGAGGCGGAGGTGCTGAACCACTGGGGCATGCTGCTGCTCAACTCCGGTGAACCGACAACCGCCCGCCAGCACTTCGATCAGGCCCTCACGCTCGCGCGGGACATCCGCTGCCCGTTGGAGGAGGCGCGGGCACTGGAGGGCATCGGCCGCTGCGACTGGACGGTTGACGGGCCTGGTCACGGCGTGGGCTCGCTGCGAGCCGCCGTGACCGTGTACCGGCGGTTGGGAGTGAGCGCGGCCGTGGACGACATTGAGCAGTTGCTGGTGTAGCGGTCCGGTTGGCCCCGACCATGTGGCCGAATTCCCTGTGCCGGGTGAGTTGTTGAGGCTGCTACGGTTCCGGCTGGTCTGTCGCTTCAACCCCGTCTCACCGTGCCGCCTCCGGTACGTACCTCGCGAGGAGCGTTGGATGCCGTCACCCACGTCCGTCACTGAGCCGCACACCATCACGGCCGTCAGCCCCGCGGCAGCGGAGCCGACGGCGGCCGGCACCGCCGTCCTGGACCGCGTGGCCGCCCGCGTCCGGCAGCGGCTGGAGGCGGAGGAGACCGCGGAGGGCATGACGGGACGGTTCGGCGACGGTTCCCACGCGGCCTCGCTCATCTGGCCCTGGCCGCTGTGAGCACGTCCGGTCGATGACAGAACCCGAAGGCCTCGCACCTTTCCGAACGTTCATCCTCAAGGTCGCCAACCGCTGCAACATCGACTGCGACTACTGCTTCGTCTTCAACTCCAGGGACCAGGCGGCGCGGCGCCTTCCCGCCCGCATGGACCTCGCCGTGGCCCGGGCCGCTGCCCGGCGGATCGGTGAGCACGCCTCCGCGCACGACCTTCGGACCATCCACGTCGTACTGCACGGCGGGGAGCCGCTGCTCGTCGGCGTAGAGCACATGGCCGGTCTGCTGGAGTCGGTCCGGGAGGGTGCGCCGGCCGGGAGCCAGGTTCTTTTCGAGCTCCAGACCAACGGAACGCTTCTGTCCGGCGCCTGGCTGGACCTCTTCGAGCGGTACGAGGTCGCGGTCGGCGTCAGCCTCGACGGGCCACCGCGTGCGAACGACCGGCACAGGTTGACCCACGCTGGGCGGTCGAGCGCTGCCTCGGCGGTGCAAGGCATCGAACTCCTGCGGTCGCGGCCGCACCTGTTCGCGGGACTGCTCGCCGTCGTGGACCTGGCCAATGACCCTGCCGAGGTCCACGACTACCTGGCGGCCTTCGAACCGCCCGTGATCGACTTCGGTCTGCCGCACGCGACCCACGACGACCCGCCGTTCCGCACCGACCCTGGCCTGCCCGAGTACGGGCTGTGGATGAGCAGGGTGTACGACGCCTGGCTCGCCCGCCCCGAGTACCGGCACAGCGTCCGGATGCTGGAGGACATCGTGGCCCTCAGCTCCGGCGTGCGCGGCTCGGTGGAGACGCTCGGCCTGGCCCCGCCGACGAGCGTCGTGATCGAGTCCGACGGCTCCGTCGAGGCGGTGGACACCCTGCGGTCGGTGGAGGAGGGCGCCTCCTGGCTCGGGCTCGACGTCCTCCGCCACTCCTTCGACGAAGCGCTGTCGCATCCGAAGCTGCTGCACCGGCAGCACGGGAGGAACGCGCTGGCTGAAGAGTGCCGCGCCTGCCCGCTCGTGGACGTCTGCGGTGGCGGCTACCTCCCACACCGCTTCAGTGCCGCCCGCGGCTACCGGAACCCGTCCGTCTACTGCGCGGACCTGGAGTACCTCATCCGGCACGTCCAGGGCTCTTTGCGGGAGTACGGCTGGAATCCCCAGACGGGGGCTGCCGCGTCACCGTAGGCACCTGTGCCGTACCGCCGCGTGGGGGCGCGCGTTGGTACGAACGAGTGGGGTAGCGACAGAAGCAACCGAGGAACGAGAGGGAGGCAGCGATGAGCGTGACGATCCGCCCTGCGGAGAAGCGGGACGTCCCGGCCATGGCCGAGCTGATCGAGGAGATCGAGCGGTACTACGGCACGACCGACGCCGACATCCAGCCGCTGGACGAACGCCGCATCCAGGTCGAGGAGGCCCTTTTCGGCTCGCCGCCGCTGGCCTCCGCGCTGCTGGTCGAGGACGACGCCGGGGACATCGTCGGACTCGCCGCCTACTCCTTTCTCTGGCCGGCCGCCGGCTCCACCCACTCCCTGTTCCTGAAGGAGCTGTACGTCCGCGGCACCCTGCGCCGACAGGGCATCGGTGCCCGCCTCATGGGCGAACTCCGTGCCCTGGCCGCCGCACGACCCGGCTGCAGCCGGGTCGAATGGATGGCTGACCGCGACAACCCAGGCGCACCGGCCTTCTACGAGGCACTCGGGTTCACCGAGTCGGACGGGAAGATCGTCTACCGGGTCGCCTCCGGCAACGCGTGAGGTGAGTGCGGCTGTGAAGGAGGAGCGCTGCGAGGAGTGCGGCGGCCGGGTCGTCATCGGGCTTGGGTGCGACTGCCCGCCGGACTCATCACCTTCGGTGGGCTCTCGTGCCGTGTCGACGACCGTGAAGAGGGAGTGGCGTGCGCATCCGGATGACACGATCCTGATCTCTCCCGGGGAGTGCGCGCACCTGCCAGGCTGGTGCGACCACATGACCGAGGACGACGTTCGGCCCCCGCGGTGGGGGTGGATCCCGAATCCTCCGCACGGACTGTGGGAACGGTTGAGCAGCACCTACCCGGCGACTGCCACCGCGGGCAATCCGAAGCGGACGGCCGTGCGGCGGTGCAGCACCTGCGAGGCGAACCTCGCCCAGGGCTGATCGCCGCCCTCCACGACGGCTCTGCTCTCGCTTCGGTGGGCGCGGCCGCACCTGCCGACAGCCACGCCCGCCCGATTGGAATCAGCAGGGATGTCAGTAGGTGATGACGAGCCGCGCGGAGGGGCGGTCGATCACGGCTCCGTCGACAAGATCGCTGTCCGGCGTGTCCGCGGGGTAGGCGGTGATCACGGGGTCGACGGTCCTTGCCGGGCTCCAGGCACGGATCTGTGCGCAGATCCGCTCGGCGAGCTCGGCGCCGGCGGGTCCGTAGCCGACGGCTCCCAACCTGAACCGGGGTTCGGCGCCCTGGTCTTCGGCGGTCCGCTCCAGAGTGAGATAGGCGATGGAGCCCCCCTCGACGAGGGCGGGGCTCAGGGCAGGTGCGGCGGGGCGATGGAGGCCGGCCTCCATCGCCGCGGCCTTCGCGGTGATGCGGCAGGTCGCTCGCTCGGCGGCGCTCAGGCGCAGCCAGACGCCGTCGAAGGACTCGACGGAGCCGACTGTCGCCTCCGTCCAGACGACCGACTTCGGACGGGTGAGGACGTCGCGCAGGAGGTCGGGGGCGACGGGCTGGTCCTCGTCCCAGTAGAGCCTGACGAGCCGGTTGTCGTCGATGTAGTCGTCGCGCTCCCCGTCCTGGCCGATCACCGGGAGGAAGCCGCACATCCTGACGGAGTCGGACCGCATCAGGTCCTTCTCCCGTCGGAACGCCACGGACCTGGACAGCCCGCGCCATCGCAGCGGGACCACGAGGCGTCCGCCGACGGCGAGCTGGTCCCACCAGGCGCCGGGGAGATCCCACATGCCGACGGCCGCGATCATCCGGTCGTAGGGACCGAACTCCGGGGCGCCCAGGGCGCCGTCCCTCGTGACCACGCGAACGTCGCTGTATCCGTTCGCGTCCAGCATCCGGCGGGCGTAGGCGGTCACGTCGGGCGCGATGTCGCACGTGGTGACCTCTCCGGACGTCCCGGTGAGGTGCTTGAGCAGGGCGGCGTTGTAACCGGTGCCGGCGCCGATCTCGAAGACGTTGTCGCCTTCACGGACCGCGAGCTGGACCAGCATGAAGTGCACGACGTCGGGCTGGGAGGCGCAGCTCAGCGGAAGTGCGTCCTCGTCCGGGTTCGCCTTGATGGTCACGCTCTTGTTGGCATACGCCTCCTCGACGGTCGCGTCGGGGAGGAAGGCGTGGCGGGGTACGGTCCGCATGGCGGTTTCGACGCGTGCGTCGCGGAGGCCGGAGACCTCCTGCTTCAGGATGGCGTCGACCAGGCGGTTGCGCAGGTCCTCGGGGGAGGCACCGGTGGTGTTGTTCATCGCGTCCTTCCGGAAGGTGCCCGGCCGTGCGTACGGCAGGGGCAGATCGTACTCATTCGCTGTGGTTCGGGGTGCGGTTCGCGGCGTCATCCCGCCACGAGCAGGCAGCGGTCCCAGGGGGCGGTGATCGCCGTGTTGGCGGGGTCGCTGAGGCGGACCAGATGAACGCCCGACGTGCCGTCCATGAGGCCGACGCCGTCCGGTGGTCCGCTGTGGTCCAGGTGCTCGTCGAGCCGGATCCGCAGACGAGGCAGGTGTCCCGCGAGCTCGTCGTCGACGGCGTCGGCGGCGGCCCGGGAGGCGGTCTGTATGAGCCCCGCCCAGCCGTGACAGAGGGACGCGTCGCTGAGCTGGGCGAGTTGCTGGTCGTCGGCCAGGCATCCAACCAGGGCCTGTTCGGCCTGGCGTTGCCGGTCGCGGTCGCCGAGGGCGATACCGGCGAGTTGTTGGGCGCGGGCGATGCCGGGGGTGCCGTAGCACCAGGACGGGCGTCCGGGGCCTTTGTGCTGGAGAACGCCGCGCCGGTGTTCGGCTCGGGTGATCAGGTCCGGCCACCAGGCGCGCGTGCCGGTGCCCTCGCGCCACCGATCAAGCCGTTCGCAGATCCGGATGATGGCCTGCCGCTGGCCGGGCACCGTGTGGCCATGACGCATGGCCGTGGCCAGTAGTGCGAGCGGTCCGCTGATGCCGTGGGCCAGGCCGAAGTTCAGGTGTCCGCCGGGCCATCGCGGCGACGGGCGCAGATCGGGGCTGTCGCTGGTCCACCAGCCAGGGAGGAGCTGGGCCTCGACGGTGATCGGTTCGGTAAGCCGCACCAGGTAGGTGAGGGTGTCCCGCAGCTCTGTCCGGTGGCCGCGGTGCAGGTGGTACACGCCCAGCCCGGTCAGTCCGCTGATGAGGTCGTACTCGCCCAGGTTGGGCAGCGCGCCGCGGTCGATGCGCGCGTGTGCCCGCCAGAGGTGGTGGTGTGTGACGTCCGCCAGGTGTGTGTCCAGGGTCGCCAGGGCACGGTTGGCGGTGTCGGTGTGCGTGAAACTGAGGACGTACGCGACGGCCGGGGCGCCCTCGTACAGGCCGCATGCTTCGGGAGCGGCCTGGATCGGGCCCTTGACCATGGCGGCGGCCCACGGCCGGAGCGCGTCCCTGTCGTCTTCTCCGGTGCGGGTCCTGACGGCATGTAACAGAGCGGCTCCCGCGGCACCGGAGTACAGCGACTGGCCCCAGCCGGGTCTCGTGGGTGTGGGCGGCGTGTCGTGGCTCATGGACGGCTTTCCCTTGGCCATGCGGCCCACGCGACGGTGGACTGACGGGCCAGGCGGCGGCAGATCCCCTCGTCCTCACGGTCCAGGCCACGCAGGCGGTTGTGGTGCATGTGAAGCAGGGACTCCAGGACGGAGTCGCGGTCCATGCCCTCGGCGAGGTGCTCGCGATACAGCGCCAGGGCCGCGGCGCGGCGGTGCCAGGCGCCGGCCAGCGCTTCGCTCCAGCCGCGGGCCCGGGGCGTGGCGTGGCGAACGAGTTCGATGGTCTGGTCTCTGACACCTCGCTCGCCGCGGGTCCCAGGCGCGGGGCGGCTCGCCAGCCAGCGCATACCCTCGTCGGGGCCGAGCAGGCCGCGCGCGATGTCCACCATGCCGACCGCGGCCAGCGCACGCCCGTCGATGTCGCCGACGCCGTCGGCTCGCAGGCCCCGCAGTGCGGCGAGGGCGTAGGCCGAGTCGGCCGTGAACACCGCCTCGGCACCGCGGAGGGCGGCGCCGGGGCCGTAGCGGCCGACCTCCGGGGTGTAGGTGTCGAACACGAGTCGACTGCTGAACCCCTCGCGGCGCAGCGCCGCGGCCCATCGGGCGACGAGCTCGGTGCAGGCCGCGTACTGCCCGGGGCTGCGGGTGCGGATGCGCAGGCGCAGATGGTCGAGGTCGTGCGGGCTGCGGTACCGGACGAACCACCACTCGGGTGCGTCGGGGAGCTGGGCCGTGAGCTGCGCGAGGTGGGTGCCAATCAGCTCCTCGAACTGGTCGGGGTGGGTGTAGATCTTGGCGTTCAGCCAGGGTGCCCACACCGACCCCGGTACGGGTCCGAGGGTGCTGTTGGTGAGCACGGGGAGGAGGCCGGAGAGCGGGCCAGGGGCTGGCGGGCGCGTGCTGGTCATCGGCAGGGCGATCTCGTGGACGTGGCCGTCGATCCAGCCGTAGCTCTCCTCGGGTGGCGCCTCGGTGAGCACGGCCTGGCCTTCCCGGGCGAGGTGGGCGCGTAGGACGGCGACGTGGGCCGGCACGTCGAGCCGCAGCCGCCGCGTCCGGTCGTCCTCTCGTAGCTCGACGGCACCGTGGCAGTGCCACCGCTTCCGCCACCGGCCGAGGGCGTCCGCCCACTCGCGCGTCTCCGCTCCACGACCTGGCAGAGCGTCTGCGGTCAGGTTCCAGCGGCTGGGCGAGAGGATCACGCGCCCGTGGCGGACGCGGGGCAGGAAGGGCAGCCGCGCGCCGTGCGGTCCCCAGTCGAAGCCGGTCCAGGCGGGGCCGAAGGCGCGGGTCAGATGCGCCAGGAACCGGGCCAGGGGCGGGGGTTGCTTGTCCAGGGCCATGGCGTGGAAGACCTGCGGGTCCACCACGCGGCGGCGGGAGATGCTGACCAGGTACAGGCGGGTGTGCGTGGCCGTGACCGCGAGGTCGTCGACATCGATGAGCGTCGGCCCGGTGTCGGCGGGGCCGCGGTGCTCGCCCAGCGGGATCACGTGCGGGAGATAGGCGGGGACGCGGGCGACGTTCTCGGTGTGCGGGTACAGCGGCGGAAAGGAGAGCTGGGCGGTCAGCGCGTTCTCGACGCTCGCGGGGACCTGGCGGTAGATCTCGTCGAGGCCGGAGCCGGTGGCGACCGGTGAGAATCGGGAGGTGAGCGTTCCCGCCGCGCGTGCCGGCGTCACGGTGAGCGTGAAGTCCCCGCGTTCCAGCGCGGGCAGGCTGTGGGCGTGCAGGCGCGCGCACATCTCCACGTGGGGCGGCGCCTCCTGCGCGGCCATCGTCTCGTCGGCCAGACGCTCGACCAGGTCGTCGGTGAGGACGATCTCCCTGTCGCCGTCGGCGAGCGCCTGCCAGGCCGTGGCCAGCAGTCGCTCGTCGCGCTCGGAGACCACCGGTGGCGGCGCGGTCCTGCGGCTGCCGGGGTACTCGGCCGGGTAGCCGAGCCCGGAGGCCGGGTCGACGACCTCCTTGACCGGCACCAGCGTGCCGGTGCCGTACCGCTCCCAGAAGGCGACCTGGTACTCCTTCCACACACCCTGGCCGGTCGGTCGGCGCGTCAGCCTCAGCAGCACATCGGCGGCTCGTTCCATCTCGAGCGCGACGCTCTCGGGTATTCGTACCTCGGCGTCCAGCCGCAGGTCGATGGCCAGCGGGTTTCGCCCCGCGCCGGAGAGCCGGCGCAAGTGGGCTGTCAGCGCATCCCGTTGCGGCCCTTGGTGGGTGGCGGGAAGCCGGTTGTGCTCGTGCACGGCACGTTGCACCGCTTCCAGTTCGTCCAGAACCTTCGCGACCTCCGGCACCGTACCGGCGTCCGCGACGTGGAGTCGTTCGATCAGGTGGGACAGCGGATCGATGTCGGTCATCGGCGGGCGCAGGCTGGTGATCAGGAACTTCTCGCGCACGAGCTCGCCGAGCAGTGTGCCGATGTGCCGCGGCTCGGTTCGGGGAAAGGAGGCGGCCAACTGCTCCGCGAGGACGGCGAAGCGGACCGGCTCCCGCGCGAGGTTCTCGATCAGGCGGACCGCGCTGGTACGCCGGACGGTGGCCCCCATCGGTCCACCGTGCGGGACGTGCAAGCGTCCTCCTCGGCGTGCCGCCAGGTTGTTCAGCACCACGTCCAGGCTTTCCAGCAGGTCGGGGCACGCCTCCAGGCGGACGACGACGTCGTCCAGCCACTCGGTGTCCACCCGTGCCACGGCCCAGTGCGCTTCTCCCCATCTCGCGTACGGCGTGGACCCCACGCTGACCGGCGCCACCCCGGCGAAGAGGCCGAACGGGGTCGGTCGCCCGGTGGCTCGCAGCACGTAGCGGACGGTGGCCAGGGCTGCGCGCTGGACCTGCTTGGGGCGTGCCGGCTGCCCGGCGAGGATCGTGTCGACCCGCGCGGCGAGGTCACCGCTCGTCTGCCGAACGGCGTCGGCGAATCGCTGGTCGGCCCATACCTGCTTCAGCCACCTGCCGCACGCGTCCGTGTCCGAAGGATCGGGCCACCATCCCGGCAGACTCGTCAGTGGCATCGCGGCGGCCCGGAGCAGGGCCGTGCCCGTGTGCTGGTAGAGCCTTCCGTCACTTCCCATTTCCAGTGCCTCCGCCAAAGTGCTGTGACCGGGTGGGGCCGGGAGCGAAACCGCCCCCGGCCCCGCAGGAGCCGCTGTCAGACGGCGCTCGCGCAGGACGAGGCGCAGGACGGCTTGCAGCCGTCACCGGTGTCGCAGGCCCTGGGAAGCAGGTCGGAGTCGACCTCCGTGATGATGGTGAGGTCGATGTCGAAAGGGTCGGCAGGCCCCTCGATGGCGCCTGTCGCGACGGATGCATCGGTGCCGGCCGTTACCGGCGGCGGCGCGCTGATCGGGCTGAGTGTGGTTGCGGTCATCGCACTTCCTCTCGTGTCAGAAGGATCCGAACGGTTCGTCGTACTGCTGCCCGGCCGGTGTTCGGCTCGCCGCGCCGCGCACCGGCCGGGGTCCTGCTTTCGCGCCTGGCGGCGCGGCCCCTCTCCGGCTGATCGGATTCCGTGGGGGATGTGGATTCGGAGCATCCGGAGAGGGGGGTCGAGGACACGGGCCGGAGCTACCGGATCTGGCCCGCGTAGAGCGTGGTCAACGCAGTGCCGGTCACCAGGACAGGCAGGAACAGCACCTGGAAGGAGCCGAAGCCGAACCGGCCGACGTACTTCGCCGGATGCCGCAGTGCTCGTCCAACCTGGTCCAGTCGCTGGCGGAGAAACCCTTGCCGCACGGTGGTCATCACGCCGCCGGCCTCCGTGAGCCCGTGGCGTCGGCGGCCTCAGCAGGTGACGGGGGCAAACAGCCGTTCAACGCCAGGCGCGTGCCTGAGGACATCTCGCTCGGTGCGGTCTGCCTCGCTCTGCAGCTCATTCCGTGTCACCTCCAGCCGGTGGGCCGAGGCGCCAGGCCGGCGCCTCGAAGAAGAGCCTCGTCGGGTGCAGTTGGCGGGGGTACGCCGTCAGTACGCCGTTCGCACGCCGTCCGGCGGGCGCGAAGAGGCGGAGGCGCGGCGTACCGCCGCGGCTCGCGCGTGGGGAGGCTGGTCGGTCCCGTGCCTACCGGAAACGAGAAGTGGCGATGGACGCGGTGGATGAACAACCCCTCTGCAGGCGGACCCCTGTACGACGCCGTTGGGTGAAGCTGACCGAGTGTGCCGAGCCCGCGGGACTCGCGCGCCGACATGTTCGCGAGGCCCTTGCTGGATGCGCCCGGCCGGAGCGGGTCGAGGACGCCGTTCTGGTCGCCTCGGAGCTGGTGGGCAACGCGGTCAGACACACGGCCGGCGGTCCCGACCGCATGTGTGTGGAGGTCTACCGGAACGTGGCCGTGCTACGGGTCCTTGACTGGGGACGGGAGGTGTCCAGGGTCCGGGCACGGTCCGCGGAGATGTCGCTGGCAGAACTGGCGGACAGTGGTCTCGGGCTGCTGCTCGTGGAGGCCCTGACCTCCGGGTGGTTGGCCCGGCCGACCGCGATCGGCAAGGAAGTGGTCGTGGTTCTCGCCCTGGATGCCGGAGCGCTATCCGAGCGGGACGTTCTTCCGTACATCCCAGCGGTACGTCCGCCCCTCTCGGCGGAGCTCCACCAGCTGGACAGCGGGGACGGAGAGTTCGACGGCGGGGAGAGCGCGGAGCCCTGAGACCGCCTTCACGACGGGGGCCGCGGGGCGCCGACGGTTGTTGTACGCGAGGCTCAGGTGCGGCCGGAAGGCGGACGTCGGCTTCTTCGGGGCCAGCCCGACGCCGCTCCCCGCCTCGGCCAGCGCGTGGTGCAGCCGCAGCAGGGGTTCCCAGGGGCCGAGGGACAGGCGGACGGCGCCTCGGGACCCAGCCAGCGGCATGGCGCGTATGGAGAACGCCGAGGGCAGCGACGCCTCGGCGTCCCGCGCCAGGCTGTGCAGCTGGCCGGGGGTGACGGCGTCCGGTGCTCCCACGCGGGCGAGGGTGATGTGCAGTCCGTCCGTCGGCACCGGGTCGAGGCCGAGCGGAACCAGCTCCTCCTGGCAGTGCCTGGCGAGAGCCGCGAGCCGCTGGTCGTCCGGGAAGGTCAGCATCCAGTAGTACGCCCGGCTGCCGTCCGACCAGCCGGGGCGTGCCCAGTGGTCGGTCATCTCGTCCAGTGCGCTGAACGCCGCCCAGTCGTGGGCCGCGGTGACCGCCGGATCGTGCGTGTCGGCGGGGGGCTCGGCGGGGAACGCGGCGGGATCGGCGCTGAGCAGGGGCACCCGACGTACTCCTTCGGCTTCACACTGCCCCGGCGTACGACGACTCCGACGGCGCCTACGACGCGGACGACGCCATGGCCAGGACCGCTGGCTGCGAGCTCCAGGTCCGGAACTCGTCGCCATAATCGCGCACGGCTGGGTGATCACACCACGGCCCGGCCTGCTCGCGCAGGTCACGGGAGCGTTGGTAGACGGAGCTGATCGGTGAGTCTCCGCACAGCTGGAGGGCCTCACGGCCCAGCGCCATCGCGTGGTCGATGTCAGGTGTGCGCTGCTGCAGCAGCGCGGTGGCGACGTCGAGGCGTACGAGCGAACGGCTCCAAGCGGAGGTCGAGTGCTCCACGAGGTCGTCGATGTGCTCGGCGTCGCGCAGTACCTGCGCCGTGTTGCGGAGCGCCACGTGTGACGTGACGGCGTTGGCCAGCGTCCGGGCCCGTCCGTACGGCTCAAAGGAGATGCAGGCGGTCAGCCCGGCAGGCACCTCGTGTAGGTCGGAGAGCTGGATCGCCTGTCCGATGGCCCGTTCAACGGCACGCCGGTCCCCGGTCTTGCCGAGGGCCCGGGCCCGGCCGTTGGCAAGCAGGCGGATGGACTGGGCGTGGCGCGGGGCTCGCTCGACGGCCGCGGCGGCGCAGGCGTCCGCTTCGTCGTACCGGCCGGCGTAGTAGAGGCTGAAGGAGAAAGTGCCGCACGCCCAGAGGTCGGTGTCGAGGTCGCCGATCTCACGGCTGAGGTCCCGGGCTTCGGTGCAGTACGCCTCCGAGAGCGCGAAGTCGCCCGTGTTCACGGCCATGTAGCCGAGCAGGCCGGAGGCGCGTGCGGCGAGACGGAAGAGTTCCCGACGCGCGCGTGGGGGCTGACGGCCGTCGAGGAGGGTGTGGGCGAGCTGCCGCACCTGGCGGGCCTGCGGACGGAGGACGTACGGCCCGTCCTGTTCGTACCGGCCGGCGATGCCCTGCAGGGAGGAGTCTAGGAAGGCGAGCGTCGCGTCGTCGGCGTTGCTGGCCGTGAGCTGCCGGGTCCGGGCAACGATGTCCAGTGGGTTCTCGTCGTCCTCGCGTGGCGGAGGGGGGCTCGGGGTCCGCCGGCGTGTGGGCGGCTGGCGCGTGTGGGGCTCCTCGGCGCGGTCGTGCGCGAGGTCGCCGTGGTCGTGCGTGAGGCCAACGTCGTAAGCGGAGTCGCCGTACGCGGAGTCGTCCTCGTACGCCGTGGAGAACAGCTCGGACACGGGCCTGCCCAGCATGTGCTCCAGCACCCGGCAGGCGTCAGGGCGGGGCAGAGTCAGTAACTCCCCGCCGTACCAGCGGTCGTACTGGCGTGGAGAGACCTGGAGAGACGCCAGGCGGGGGTCGCGGTCGAGCTCCGCCAGTCGGGCGGCGGCACGCTCGTACTGGGCGGCGAAGGCCTCGTGCGTCGTCAGGTGCCGTTGCTGCAGCAGCTGCCGGAACAGCGTTGTCCGTGGCATGGCCCACCCTCCCGGTGCGGCGTGCAGGACCGACGCGGAGGCACGTGCGGGTAGCAGGGCGTGACGCGTCGCCCATCGGTCGGCTGCGGCGCGCACCCGTGCGAACGCGCGCCGTGACTCCTGACAGCATGCCGACGCAACCACTAACTAGGCAATATGTCTTGAGAAGTTGACCCGAATGGCTTGTAGAGGCGTCGCCGGTACGGAGAGACTTCGAGCATGGCCTTGAAGAGAAGCCTGGTCCCGCAGTCCGTGTACCGGCGACAGCTCGCGGCACGGCTGAAGGAGCTGCGCGACGCGACCGGGCTCACCCTCACCGAGGTCGCCGATCAACTGGAGGTCAACCAGGGGTCGCTGAGCCGGATCGAGAACGGCGAACGCGGTACGACACCGGTCCTCGTCCGAGCCCTGCTGGACCTGTACGGCGTCGCAGACGAGGACCGACGCGCCGACGTGCTCGACCTCGTACGGGCGGACAAGGAACAGCAGAAGCCCTGGTGGCGGAAGTACTCCACGGTGCTCACCCCGACCCGCTACGACGGCTATCTCGCGCTGGAAGCCGGCGCGACGCATCTCGCCAACTACCAGCCGATGCTCGTGCCGGGGCTGCTCCAGACTGAGGACTACGCCCGCGCCGTGATCTCCCAGATGAGGAGGGACCTGTCCCCGCCGCAGGTCGAGTCCCTGGTCAGAGTCCGCATGGAGCGGCAGAACAGCCGCCTAGGTGGCGAAGCCCCCGCCAGACTCTGGGCGATCCTTGACGAAGCCGTGCTGCGCAGGACAGTCGGCTCCGCCGAGGTGATGCGCGACCAGGCTCGGAAGCTGGTGGAGGCGGGCGAGCAGCCGAACGTCACCGTGCAGCTGCTGCCGTTCTCGCTCGGCGCGCATCCAGGGTTGTATGGCCCGTTCGTCATCCTGACCTTTCCGCACCCCACGCCGGACCTGGTGTGGCTGGAGAATCCCAAGAACTCCGTGTATCTCGAGTCCCCGGAGGACGTGGAGAACTACACGGACATCTTCGACCAGTTGAGGGGCATCGCCCTCGACCCGTCGGAGACCCGCACCCGCATCGCACGCATCAACAAGGAGCTCGAAGAGTGAGCACGCCCGACATGACCGCCCCGCACGACGTCACGCCAGCTCAGCACGACGTCGATCTCACGCACGCGCGGTGGCGGAAGAGTTCGTACAGCGGGGGTGCTAACGACTGTGTGGAGGTCGCCGACCTCACCAACACGACGTGCTCCAGAGTCGCGATCCGCGACAGCAAGGCTCTGCAGGGGCCTGTGCTGATCGTCGCCGTGGACTCCTTCGCGGCGTTCATCCAAGGCGTCGATCACGCACCGCAGGGCGCGTAACCGCGCTCCGCTCAAGGCCGTTCCTCAGCTAAGGCGAGGAGTTGGCACCTCAAGCACTGTCCGCGGCCCCATCGACAACCGAGAAGCCCAGTTCACGAAGCACCGAGACCGCGTGACCTTCTCCTCCGGAAAACTGGCTGGACGCCAGCGCTTCCTGTCCTGGGACGTATCCGTGAGCGACGCCCACGATCGCCTTGGAGTCGTAGACCTTACCGTTGTGCTCCAGGAGGTAGCGGCGCGCGCGTCCGAAACCGTGAGTCTCCAGAAAACCATCACGGCCGAGTCTGTCGAATTCCTCGATTGCCTGGATGACCGCTGAAGCGGTGATGTCCGTGAGTGCCATGAGGCGAACGATAAGTCACACCAGTGACAGCGGAGGGGCCGTTAGGCTCCGCCGGTGACAACGCCGACTCGTTTTCAACTCTCCTTCGATGGGCGGTCCCACGCGGTCGCGGTCGACGGACACGACATGAGCGAGCACGTGACAGCGGTCGATGTCCATGCCGCGCCGCACGACCTCCCACGCGTCGTATTGCACTTGCGTCCGACCAGCACCTGGCCAGCCACGCTGGATCTGCTCGCCCAGGTCCAGATCGGTGTGCCTCCAGATCCTGGTCCGGCGGCCGCCGCGTTCCTGGAGGCGCTCGATCCGCTGGAGGTCGAACGGGCGGCGCTCGCTCGGATGGACCTGGAGAACGTGCCCGGTGGCGGTACGGCGGCCGTGCTGCGGCAGTTGGTGGAGTGGGCCCGTGGCACTTGATCTGTCGGGTGTGCGCCGGGTTGTGGAACGGCTTCTCGACGACGAGCTCCGGTTGTGGCGGGACGCGGACGGTGACTCGGGTGACAAGCTGGACGAGGAGACAGGCGAGCTGAGGTCTGCCGGCCAGGCGTCCGTGCCGCTGTGGGAGGGATCTGGGGCCATCGTGCGTCCAGGGCAGCTCTCGGCCGTCCCACCCCTGGACGCCATGGTCGCCTCACTCCCCGCCTCGACCGCGTACCAGGCCCTGCTGCCGCTCTCCGCACCTCAGGCGAGGGTCGACGACATGCTGAGCGTCTCTCGTTCCGTGCGTGACGTGCAGCTTGTGGGCCGCCGGTTCCGGGTTGCAGAAGTCGCTGTCGGTACCTATGCGGTGGTGCGCGTGGTGCGCCTGGAGGCGATCGGCTGATGGTGCTGAACTCCCATCCCAACGCGCACCCCGACGCGCCCGCGTTCCGGGACCCGATCGAGTTGGCTGCGGCGCTGTCGCGCATGGGGCCAGCCGTCCGGGCCCGGACGCGGGCGATCACCCGGCATCACGCCATGCTCCTACGGGTCCGCATCCAGAAGAACGCCTCCGGGCGACCTGGGCCGAACGTCATCACCGGTCAGTACCGGGCGTCCTGGGACGTCAGGGTGACCGTGACCGGAGGGCAGGTGACTGCCGTTGTGTTCACCGAGGCCCCGCAGTCGCGTCGGCTGGAGTACGGCTTCGTCGGTGTCGACCGGCTGGGGCGCCAGTACCGGCAACCGCCGTACCCGCACATCGAGCCGGCCTTCCGACAGACCGAGCCCGGCTTCCTGGAGGCCCTACGCAGCGGAGTGCTGCCACGATGAGCCCTCCTCGACTACCGCTCACCAGGGTGCTCATCGACGTGCTCACCACCGGGACCGGACGGCCCTGCGGGCTCACCGTCCTGCCGCGCGCGATGGACGGCGGGTCCGCGGCGTACCCGTACCTGATCCTCGACAGCCTGCCCGGCGAGTTCTCCGGCCCGTCGTTCGGCGACTGGCACGCGGACGCGACATGGACGTACCAGGCGACCAGCGTCGGTGAGCAGGCGGACCAGGTGCAGTGGCTCGGCGACCGGGTCCGTGGCACGCTCTTCGACCGTACGCCGGGCGGCTGGCGTACGGACATCCGAGTCGCCGGGATACGGGTCATCGACCGGGAGTTGACCTACGACGCCGATGGAGAACCGGTTGACGGTTCGCAGGGCAGTATCGTTACCTACGTGCAGCGGTTCACGATCACCGTGACGCCCGCCGCCTGATCCCCTTCGATTCACGACACCTCACCGCGGAGCCACGCGGACGCCCGGCCGACCAGCCCGGCGCAGCACCCGTCCAGGAGTGCCCCGTGGCTCAGCAGCGCTTCATGCGGCGCGGCATCACCAAGATCCTGTGGTTGACGAAGGTGGCCTCCGCCGGCCTCGTCCCGACCCGTGCGGAGATCTCGGCGCCGAACGCCACCGACCTCACCGAGGCGATCAGCGACGTCGACGGCTGGTCGCTGACGAACGAGGCGATCGAGACGCCGGACATGGCGTCGACCTTCTCGTCCTCCATCCCGGGCAACGACAAAGCCGAGAACTCCTCGATCACCTTCTACGAGGACCAGCTCAGCGACACCATCGAGACACTTCTGCCCAAGGGCGCCGTCGGCTACGTCGTCTTCCTGCGCAAGGGCGACATCCCCGGGTCGAAGTCGATGGACACCTTCCAGGTCCAAGTGGCCTCTCGCACCGCTCAGTACAACGCCGGCAACGAGGCCGCGAAGTTCCAGGCGGTCTTCTCCATCACCTCTCCGCCGGCCCTCGACGCCGCCGTCCCGGCCGCCTCCTCCGCTTCCTCCTCATCCTCGTCCTCGTCCGGAGGCAGCTGATGGCCGCCGGAAAGCCTCAGGGCCTGGCCACCTGGGAGCAGAAGATGGAGCGGCTGCGGCGCCGCTCGCTGCCAGAACGCGTCCTTCGGATCTGCGACAACGCAGCCTTGCGGGCGGAGTACGACGAGGCCAGAAGAGCCGCCGACCGTGCGCGGGTCCTGGCCAGGAGCGACGCGGACAACGGCCTCCTCGCCGAGCGAGCCGCGGAGACAGGTCGGCGGTACGACGCCGCAGCCGCGGCTCTGCGCACGGCCTCGATCCATCTCACCTTCCGCGCACTGCCGCGCCCAGTCCTCGAGGAGCTCCTCCACACGCACCCGCCCACCGACGAACAGGCTGCCGACGGGTCGGCGTTCAACCCCAACACCTTCCCCGCCGCGCTCATCTCGGCTTCGTCCACGGACGGCATGACCGAGGCCGAGGCCCGCGAGCTACTGGACGCCTGGTCGGCCCCGGACGCGAACGCCCTGTGGGAGGCCGCCTGGGAGGTGCAGCAGGAAGCCCGTACCGACCGGACCGACCTGGGAAAAGGCTGAAGGCCGACCCCTGGCTGCGGGCCGAGCTGGAGCTGTGCGAGCAGTACGGCATCCCGCACTCGCGGTTCCTCGGCGGGGACGGCCGTTGGAGCGACCTGGACCGGGCCAAGGCCCTGGCCTGGCAGCGATGGCAGCGCACGGTGTGCCCGGACTGCCGTACGCGGCTCGACGAGTGGGACCAGGCCGTGGGCGGGCACCGGCACGCGTACGTCACGGACACCGTGCGCTGCCCTGGCTGCGAGCTGATCGCCCAGGAGCGCGACCAGGTGCCCGAGGGACGCGCCGGGTACGGCATCAAGGTCACCCTGCTGCCCCGGCCCGCCTACGAGGCGCTCCACCGCGACGCCCCGCCAGACCAGTCCGACCAGTCCGAGCTGACGACAGGCGGGCGGTGAGCGGGCCGGATGGCGACGTACAACCTCACCGTCCAGCTGACAGCCCAGGCCAACAGCCTCATCTCCGGCCTGCGTTCGGCCGCCGACGCGGCCCAGGACCTGGGCCGTCGCACGCGCGACCTCGACCGCCGCCTCGACACGCTGGACTCCTCCAGCCGCCGCACCGCCCAGCAGATCAACACCCTCGGCGCCCAGGCCCGCACCGCCGCCACCCGACTCGGCGCCCTCAACACACGCGGCAGCCAGACCGGGCGCGGCCTGCGCCAGGCGGGCAACGACGCCCACACGCTTGAGCGCTCTCTCCGCAGCGCCGGCCGCCAGGCCACCGCCCTCACCAGCCTCCTCGCCGGTGGCGCCCTGGTCCTCGGCACCGAACAGCTCGTCGAGGAGGGCAACCGCTACCAGCGGCAGATGAACACCTTCCAGGCGGTGACGGGGGCCACCGCCGGGCAGATGCAACGTGCCGCCTGGATGGCCAACCGGCTCGGCAACGACCTCACCCTGCCGACCACCACCGCGGCCGACGCCGCCGAGGCGATGGTGGAGCTGGCGAGGGCGGGCTTCCGCACCGATCAGGCCATCACGGCCACCCGAGCCTCGCTCGAACTCGCCTCCGCCGCCGGGGTCAACGCGGCCGACTCAGCCCGCTACCTCGGCGACATCATGGACCAGTTCGGCCTCGGCGCCGACCAGGCCGCCCGCGCCTCCGACATCCTCGCCGCCACCGCGAACAACGCCTCCGGCGGCATCATCGACATCTACTACGCGATGCGCTACGCCGGCCCGGTCGCCGCCGGCCTCGGCGTGAGCATGGAGGACGCGGCCAGCGCGATCGGCATGCTCGGCAAGGCCGGCATCCTCGGCCAGACCGCCGGCACCGCGCTCCGGGGCATGATGGCCAACCTCGCCGCGCCCACCAAGGAGATGCGCGACGGCCTGGAGGCTCTGGGCATCGAGGCCTGGGACACGCAGGGCCGGTTCAAGGGCCTGCGGTACGTCATCGAGGAGCTGAGCCGAGCCCAGCACGAGATGTCCCAGCAGGACTTCACCGCCGCGGTGAAGAAGGCGATGGGCAAGCCCGCCATGTCGGGCGCCATCGCACTGGCCCACCAGGGCACCGAGTCCTTCGACGCGCTCAGCCAGGCCGTACGGGAGAGTGGCGCGGCCGCGCAGATCACCGCCGCCCGCGGACAAGGGCTCGCGGGCGCGATGACAGTGCTGCGCAAGCAGGCCCAGCAGACCGGGCTCGCCCTGTACGACGCGATGGCCCCGGGACTGGAGTACGTCACCCGACTCCTGACGCGCGGCATGTCCGGCGCGACCCCGTACCTCGTCGCCGCGATCGAGTACGGGCGCGACCTGGCCACCCTCTACGGCCCGGAACTCAGGGACAGCGCACGCGGCGGACTCGGCGAACTGGTCGAGGAGGCCGAGCAGTTCCTCGGCCCGCTGCAGGCCCTCGGCGAGCACGGCCTGGCCACTGGGCTGAACCTCCTCGTCAACGCGGCCCGCACCCTGGGCGAGGTCCTCGGCAACGCCGCCGAGGGCGCCGCACCGGTCGCCTCCGCGCTCGGTGTGCTCGGCGACGAGTCCAGCGGGGCCAGCACCAGCCTCGATGTTCTCGTCACGGCCGCCGACCTCGCCATGTCCGCGGTCGCCGGGCTGTCCGCCGTGCTCGTCCCGGTGGGTGAGGTGGTCGGATCTCTAGTGCGGGCGTTCGGGTCACTGCCCGGGCCCGTGCAGACGGCGATCGCCGCCATGTTCCTTGCCCGGCGCCTCGGGCCGGTGCTGGGCGGGCTCGCCTCGACGGTTGGCGGTCGGCTGACCGGTGCCTGGCGGGGCTTCGGCGCGCAGATGCTGGTGCAGCAGAACCTGGCCGCGCGGTCCGGGGTGTCACTGTCGAGGTACGCGGCGGCGTTCGCGGTACTGCAGACGCGGATCCCCATCGTGGGTCAGATGGCCGCCGCCTTCCGCGGCGCCCAGGGCCCGACGTCCGGTTTCGCCGGCACGCTCAGCGGCGTGGCCCGCGCGGCCGGGGCGGGGCTCCTCGGCGCCGGCCGTGGGCTCGTGGCGTTCATGGGCGGGCCGTGGGGTGCCGCCATGGTTGCCGCGACCTTCGGTCTCGGGCTCCTCGCGGACCAGCAGCGGAAGGCCGCCCAGGCGGCGGCCGAACACGAGCAGCGGGTGAGCACGCTCACCGACGCGTTGCGCGAGTCCAACGGCGTCGTCGACGACAACGTGCGCCGGGCCGCCGCCCAGACCCTGCTCGACACCAAGATCCGTGACGGCAAGGAGAAGCTCGTCGACGTCATGGAGAGTGCCGGCGTCTCCATGCACGAGCTCACCGACGTCTACCTGGGACAGGGGCAGTCGCTGGAAGACCTGCAGGCGGAGTTGGACGCGACCGCCGAGGCGAACGTCAAGTGGATCGCCACGCAGGGCGGCGCCGCGAAGACGTACACCGACACCGGTCTGAAGGCCAGGACCGCAGCGGACGCGCTCGGTGAGGTCAAGGGCGAGATGGCCGAGAGCGTCAGGAACGCCAAGCGCCTCGCCGACGCCAGTAGCGACACGAAGGCCGGGACGAGCGCGTACGACCGGCTCAGGACCGCCGTGAGCGCCCTCGCCGACAGGACCGCCGACGCCGATACCCGAACGCGTGCGCTGAAGGACGCCCTCGACCTCCTCTCCGGCGGCAGCATCTCCCTCCAGGCCGCCGAGGCCCGCGTCAACAGCGCCGTCCTCGACGTGAACGAGGCCCTGGCAGACGGCATCGACAAAGCCGACGGCTACGGCAAGGCCCTGCTGAACAACAACGGCACCCTGAACACCGCCAGCCGTAACGGCCAGCAGCTCTACCAGTCCCTGACCTCGCTGAGTGACGCCGCCGCCGACGCGTCCGTCTCCGCCTACGCCCTCGCCCAGCAGAACGGGCGGCCGCTCACCGAGTCCCTGTCCGCCGCCCGCGCTCAGATGACGAAGGCGAGGGCCGCCGCGGTCGAGGCGGCCAAGGGCTACGGGCTGACGCGCGCGCAGGCCGAGGCGGTAGCCGACAGTCTCGGCCTGCTGCCGTCGAGGGTCTCGCTCCTGCTGGAGACGGAGGGCATGGACTCTACTCTGGCCGATCTCCTCGCCGTTCAGGCCGAGTTCGACCGCTTCCCGAAGAAGGCCACCATCCAGGTGGACTCCCTCAGCACCGAGGCACAGAAGGACCTCAAGGACCTGGGCTACAAGGTCGAGACCATCCCGGGCACCCGCCAGATCAGGATCACGGCTCCGACGAAGAGCGCCCGCGGCGCACTTCAAGCCCTCATCGACCAGCTCAGCTCCACTCCCGACCACAAGACAGTGAAGGTCAGTGCCGCGACCGTCGGCGCGCTCACCAGCCTGAAGGCCGTGGAAGCCCAGCTGACCAAGACGCCATACGCCAGGACCGTCACCATCAGCGCGCCAACAGCCGCAGCTCGCAAGGCACTTCAGGACCTCGGCTTCCAGGTGCAGAACATGCCGGACGGCCAGGCCGAGGTCACCGTCCCCGTCCAGCCGCCGCTGACCGCGCTCCACACCATCCAGGGCGCGATCAACAACATCACCGGCAACAACGTCGGCGTGGGCGTCTACCTCAAGGCCACGTCCTGGGACCGGGACGGCAACGGCATCCCCGACGCCATCCAGGCCCGCGCGGACGGCGCGGTCGTCGACTACTTCGCCAACGGTGGCGTACGGCGTGAGAACCACGTCGCGCAGATCGCCCCCGCTGGCTCCTGGCGGGTGTGGGCCGAGCCGGAGACGCAGGGCGAGGCGTACGTGCCGCTCGCCGCGAGCAAGCGCCCGCGCAGCAAGACGATCGTCGAGGAGGTCGTCCGGCGCTTCGGCGGTGACGTCACCTGGTACGCGGGCGGCGGCCTGTCCGGCTGGTCCTACAGCCCTTCCGGCGGCAGCGAGCTGGTCTCGGTGACGACGATCCGGTCGGACTCCATGCGCACCGTGAAGCGGAAGGGCAAGGAGGTCGACGTCTTCGACCTGTCGAAGTTCGAGAAGAACCTCGACAAGGCGGTGAAGAGGTCCGAGCGGTGGCGCAAGGACCTGCGAACCGTCGCCGGCCGCGCGGGCCAGGACGTGGCCGACGCGTTGGAGGCGATGGGCGAGGACGGCATCGAACTGACCCACAAGATGGCCACCGGCTCGTCGAAGTACCTCAAGGCCATGACCTCCGACCTGGAGCGGCTGGGGCTGGTCGCGAAGGCGTCCCTGGGCAACTTCACCACCCAGCTCAAGCGGGCCGTGAAGGACCAGAGCGCCTTCGAGAAGAACCTGACCAAACTCGCCACCCTCGGCTACGGGGACCTCGCCGCGAGGCTCGCCGAACAGGGTGACGAAGCCGCCGAGGACCTGGCCGCCGAGGCGGTGAAGGACAAGAAGAAGGCGAAGAAGGCCGACGAGGCGGCGAAGGCGGCCGACAAGACGCTCGCGGCCGAGGACCTCACCGACCTCCTCGACATCATCGGCGCGATCAAGTCGAGCAGCACGGGCATCCACAAGGTCGCCGACACCACCGGCCTGGAGGAGGACCGCGTCATCGAGATCGGCAACCTCGGCAAGACCCGCATCAAGTCCGCCCTCGGCTCCCGCGCAACGAAGTTCCTCGACGACCTGGCCAAGGCGACCAAGGGCCTGGCCTACGCGAACGGTGGCGTCTGGGAGCCCGGCATCTACTCCTCGCCCACCGCCCTGATCAAGTTCGCGGAGGCGAGTACGGGTGGGGAGGCGTTCATCCCGCTCGCCTCCGCCAAGCGCACGGCGGCGACGGCGGTACTCGCCGACGTGGCGCAGCGCTTCGGTCTCCAACTGACCTCAGATGCAGGACCAGTTGGCCCCGTGCACACGGTCGACGCCCGCCCGGCCAGCTCCGTTCAGGTCGTCGTCGTACGGGAGCAGCAGCCGCTGATCGGCACCATGCCGGTCACCCTGTCCTCAACTCAGGCCAGTCCACAGCAGATCGGCGCCGAGGTCATGCGCCGCCTGCGCAACGCGCGGAGAGGAGGCCGGCTGTGACGGCGGAACTCGCCGAGTGGCAGATCGAGGTCTCTGGAGTCCTGATGGGCGCCGGAACCGACGTCCTGGTGAGCGAGGTCGAGGGTCTCGGTATCCCCGAACTTCGCACACAGGATGTGGATAACCCCGTCGGGGACGGCGCGTTCCCCGGCGTCGACCTCTACAGCGTACGGACAATCCGTGTCGAGGCGGGCATCCGCACCGCCAGCAATCCAGCCGCGGCCCTCGACGTGCTGGGCCGGCTCCACCGCGCCGCCGACGATCCCGCGGTACGGACGGACGCGGGTGCGCAGTCCGTGCTGCGCCTGCGCTGGCCGGGCCGTACGACGCGTCGCCTCTACGGCCGTCTGCGCAGAGTGGAGGCCACGAGCACCGCGAACACGCTGCACGGCTGGATCCCCCTCGACCTGGAGTTCGCGGCACTCGACCCCCGCTTCCACGCCGACGACGCCTCCGCTCTCACCCTCGCCCTGTCCGCCGACGGCCTGGGCGGCTTCCGCGCGCCGCTCGTCGCCCCGCTGACGACTGGTGTCGCGATCCCCGACGAACGGCGTGGCTGGGTACGCAACGACGGCGACCTACCCGCCTGGCCGTCCCTCCGCATCACCGGCCCGTGCACCAACCCGCGCATCCGCCACGTCGAGTCGGGCCAGGTCATCGAGCTGTCCGTCGCCCTACGGAGCGGCGAACAGGTCGACATCGAGACGCGGCCCGGCACCCGCTGGATCCTCCGCGACGGGACCGGCAACCTCGCCCCTGCGCTCTCCCCCGCCTCCCGGCTTGACACCTTCGTCATCCCGCCCGGCGCCTCGGAGATCTGGTGGACCGCCCGCGACTACACCAACACCACCCGACTGGCCGTGACCTGGCGCGCGGCCTACGCCGCCCTGTAGCCCACACGAGGAGCTCATACGTGACCCTGATCAACCCGCCGCTGCTCACCCACGGCGGCACGCACGCAGCCCGGGCCTTCCGCATGATGGTCCGCGATCTCGCCCGCGGCTCGCAGGGAGTGACCGAGGGCGACGACCTGAAGGTGAGGCAGCTGTCCACGCCCGGCGCCGGGGTGCGGGTGGCGGACGGCTCCGCGGTGATCCGAGGCGCGGCCTGGGGGCAGGGCTCATACACGCAGTACAACGTCGGCGACGCCACCGTGCCCATCGCGCCAACGGGAGCGAGCGCCCGCTCGGACCTGGTCTGCCTGCGGGTGGAGGACCCGGAGTACGAGGGCACCCGGAACCCGGAGGCCGACGAGATCGGCTACTTCCACGTGGTCAGCAACGTGTCGGCCACGGCGACGACCGTGCCGGCCGGGATGACCGCGATCCCGCTGGCTCGCGTCGACATCCCGGCCAACACCACCGTGCTCACGGATTCGGTGATCACCGACCTGCGACAGATCGCGAACCCACGCCGTGAGCGACGCCTGTACACCGCCTTTCCCGGCTCCGTGAGCACGCTGACGTACTCCGACAACAAGTGGCACACCTGGCCGGTGGCGGCCAGATGGTCGGTGCCCGTGCCCTCCTGGGCGACCACGGCGAAGCTGGTCACCACGGTCGCAGGACTGCGGCTGACCCGCGCGGACGTGTACGCGAGGATGCAGAACGTCCTGGGCGGCACCGTCTTCGGCCAGGACACCGCCATCGACGACGACCAGGGATCCGGAACCCGCCGCAACACCGTCGTCATCGCCGACAGCATCACCGTCACCGCCACCATGCGCGGCACCACGCAGAGCCTGTACGTGCAGACGTACATGTCGAAGAGCGAGACCGGCGACCTGTCGGTCGATGCCGCCACCTCGCTGGTCGCGGACATCGAGTTCACCGAGAGTGTGCGGTGAGGCCGAGCCGATGACGGCGTCGTACCGCTACCGCAGCTGGCACGCCCTGACCGGCGAACCGCTGACCGCCGATCTTCCGCTGTCCGAGGTCGAGTTCGGCCTGTCCCTCAACGCGACCGGGGACTTCTCCGGCCGCCTGGAGCCGCGCTTCGCCCACCTCCTCCCCGCCCAGCTCGATCCCGGCAACACGCTGCTCACCGCCGAGCGGGACGGCACCCTGCTGTGGGGTGGCATCGTCTGGCGCGCGGAGCCGGAGGGCGCCGCGTACCCCGTCGAGGCCGCAGGGTGGGGCAGCTACCTGCACCGCCGCCACGACGTCCACGGCAACCTGAACGGCCGAGGGCCGTACACCTACGCCGACCCCTGCCAGGTCATCCGCGACGTCTGGGCGTACGCGCAGTCCCAGCCCGACGGCGACCTCCGAGTGACCGTCGACGGCACCACCGGCAAGGCCACGGCCGGCACCCCTGCCGAGCCGTACACCACCGACTGGTGGGAGGCCCCGGTGCTCGGCGAGGTCGTCGACGACATGACGCAGGTCGACGGCGGCCCCCAGTGGACCGAGGCCACCGACTGGACGCCCACCGGCCGCCCCGGCGGCCGCATCCGTCTCGGCTGGCCTCGCCTGGGCACCCGTCGCACCGACATCTCCTTCACCTCCGGTGTCAACGTCGCCGCCACCGTCCCGGTGGTCTACGACGCCGACGAGTACGCCCAAGTCGTCATCGCCCTCGGCGCCGGAGAGGGCCGCAGCCGACGACGCGCCATCGACGCGATCCGAAACGGCCGCCTCCGTCTGGAACACGTCCTCGAAGTCCCCGCCGAGAAGGCCAACGACCGCCTGGCCGCCCGTGCCCGCGCCGAACGCACCGGCCGCCAGGTCCTCGGCGAGGTCACCGAGATCCAGGTCCTCGACCACCCGGCCGCCCCGACCGGCAGCTGGCAGATCGGCGACGACGTCCGCGTGTCCCTCCACGACCAGTGGTCGGACTACGACGGCTGGTGCCGCGTCACCGCCTGGACCCTCCGCCCGCCCCAGGGCAACGACCCCGAACGCATCACCCTCACCCTCGCCCGCGCCGACCGTTTCACCTACGGGAGCTGATCCACCGCCATGGCCAACGACCTCGCGAAGCTGGCGGCCCGCATCGCCGCCCTCGAACGCCATCTCACCCAGCAGACCCGCACTTCCCGCCTCGCCTACTCCTCGCTCGAGAACGGCGCGCTGGACGTGTACGACGAGGACGGCTCTCTGCGCGCGGTCATCGGCCAGCAGCCCGACGGCACCACCGGCGTGAACATCGTCAACGGCCCGCCGCCCTCACAACCCACCGCGCCGATCGTCGCGTCCGTCCTCGGCGGCGTCACCGTCTCCTGGGACGGAGGCTTCGCCGACGGCTCCACCGTCTCCCTGGACTGGGCCCGGCTCGAAATCCACGCCTCTACCGACGCCACCTACGACCCGAGCCCGGCCACACTCCAGGCGACGATGGAGACCGCCCAGGGTACGACCGTTGTCGTGCCCTGCGACAACGACGTCTACGTGCGCACGCTGGCCCGCAACACCTCCGGCGCCGCCTCTCCGCCCACGGTGATCGTGGGACCGTACGGGCCGGCGCCCGTCATCGCCGACGACGTCCTGGACGGCATCGTCACCACGATGAAGTTGGCCGACGACGCGGTGACGGACGCCAAGGTCGCGGTCGCCGCGATCGACTCCGTCGCGCTCGCCGAAAACGCGGTCACTGCCGGGAAGATCGCGGCTGGTCAGATCCTGGCCAGGCACCTGACCGTGGGCTCCGTACAGGCCGACGCGCTGGCCGCGTCCTCCGTCTCCGCCGACAAGATCGCGGCGAACTCGGTGACGACGGGGAAGATCGCCGCGCTGGCGGTGACCGCTGACCAGCTGGCCGCGAACTCGGTGACAGCAGCCAAGATCGCGGCCGGGTCCATCGACGCCATGCACATCAAGGCCGGAGCGATCACCACGGACAAGCTCGACGCCAACGCGATCAACGGCAAGGTGATCACCGGTGCCACCGTGCAGACCGCCACCTCCGGGGCCCGTATCGTCCTGAACGCCTCCAACCTGACCGGATACGGCACCGGCGGCAGCAAGATCGGCATCGAACCCAACTCCACGTACCCGTACATCTACTGGTCGTCGAGTGATGGCACGAACAAGGCGGTCGCCAACGTCTCGGGCGGCAGCGCCGACGCCAACCTGGGTCTCAACAGCGGGACGTTCGTCGACTCCGCCGACAGCGTCACCTACAAATGGCGCACGTGGTTCGGCAACGACTTCTGGGTCGCCGAGCGCGTCAACGCCTCTACCAGCGCACCCAACGGTGGCCGCCTCTACCTGGGCAGGAGCACGGCACAGTTCAGCGCCGGCCCCAGCGGGACCATGACCCTGACGGCAGAGGCCGGAATCCGCGCCGCAGGGACCTTCCGCGCCGACAACATCAGTGTGGGCACGGTGTCGATCAGCCCCGTGGCGGGCACCCCCACGTCCGTCACACTCTCTGGCGGCAGTATCAGCGGCACCAGTTTCCGTGGATTCGTCACGCCCATCACGTCTCTGCCCGGGACCCAGGTCCTCGGCGTCAGCTGCAACAACGTGAGTTCCGCCGGGATGACGATCTGGCTCACCCGCACCAACACCACCACGACAGGCGTCTACTGGATGATCATCGGAGAGGACTAACCCATGGCCGCCCAAGACGACGAAACCGAGCCCGATCCGGTCACCCTCGTGGCCACATGCCGAACTTCCGGCTGCCCATCGCAGGACCAGCCGTTCGTCGGCACCTACTACGCCAACGCGGAGCCGCCGCTGTATCGAGGCCTGTGCATGGGGTGCGGCCAGCCGATCAGCGACCTGGCGACGCCGCTGAGCGGCCCTGTGAGTTAGGCTCCGCGCGATGGGTGACCCTCTACCCAGCATGTGTAGCCCGATCTTGAGGGACCGCCAGTTGGCCACTGGCGCGGTTCACACATGCGGAGGCGCGGGGGAGAAAGCGTCCTGACGTGGCTAAGCCACTGTCCGCAGACCAGTTCCTCGCCGTCCTGAAGAGGTCCGGCGTCCGCGTCGTCGAGCACGGCAACTGGCGTACCCACAACCGCAACCACAAGGGCGCCTGGGGCCCGATCCACGGCGTGATGATCCACCACACCGGCCCGTACTCCACCGAAGCCGGCATGGTGGAGCTCTGCCGTACCGGCTACACCTCGCTCCCCGGCCCGCTCTGCCACGGCGTCATCGACCGCTCCGGCACCGTGCACCTCGTCGGCTACGGCCGCGCCAACCACGCCGGCTCCGGCGACGACGACGTCCTCAAGGCCGTCATCGCCGAGAAACCGCTGCCGCCGGACGACGAGGCCAACACCGACGGCAACCCCCACTTCTACGGCTTCGAGTGCATCAACACCGGCGGCGAACAGGCGTGGCCACAGGCTCAACTCGACGCCATGCACAGTGTCAGCGCGGCCCTGTGCCAGGCCCACGGCTGGAGTGCGCGGTCGGTGATCGGCCACAAGGAGTGGCAACCCGGCAAGCCAGACCCGGCCGGCATCTCGATGGACGACTTCCGCACCGCGGTCGCCAAGCACCTCAGCGGAAAGCCGGCCAGCAGCACGCCGACCGAGGACGAGCCCGGGTACGCGCCGTTTCCCGGCGCTGGCTACTTCCGTACTGGCCGCAGCTCCGCCCTGGTCACCGCGATGGGCAAACGGCTCGTCGCCGAGGGCTGCGGCAGGTACGCCAAGGGCCCGGGCCCGAGCTGGACGGACGCCGACCGGCGCTCGTACGCCGCCTGGCAGCGCAAGCTCGGCTACTCCGGTGACGACGCCGACGGCATCCCCGGCCCGGCCAGCTGGGCCAAGCTCCGCGTCCCCAACCCCTGACCCACTCATCGAGAGGACGAATTCCCCGTGGTCACCTCCACCAGAACGCCCAAGCTCCTCGCCGACATCACCGAGCGCGCCGCACTGACGTACGTCGAAGCGTTCCTCGGCCTCCTCCTCGCGTCCGGAACGACCAACGTCGTCAACCTGTCCACACTCGAGTCGGCGGCCATCGCGGCGATTCCCGCGGGCCTCGCCGTCGCCAAGGGCGCAGTCGGCTCCCTCCTCGGTCGCGCCGGCACGGCTTCGTGGCTCCCGGCCGACAGCGACCCGGCCTCCACCACCATCAACTGATCAGGAGCAGCAAGCGCCATGCCCGACGGAGAGATCGCCCTGGAGCTCGCCGAACTCCGCCGCGCCCTCGAAGTCGGGCTCGCGCGGATCGACGGCCAACTCGCGCTCCTGGTCCAGCGTTCCGACCAGATCGACAAGGCCCTCGAGGAACTGGACGGCCGGGTCACCGCTCTCGAGCGCTCCCGCTGGCCCCTCCCTGCCATCAGCGCGCTCACCGGTGTTGCCGCGTTCGCTGTCGCCGTCTGGTCGGCACTCGGTCGGTGACCTGGCCGGGCCCACCTGTGTTCGAAACCGCGTCAGTGCGTGGCAGTAATCACGCCCTTGATCGGAGCAACACGTTCTTATGAAGATGCTATGAGATCACCTGTTCGATAAGTTGTGCCGCGACCATCACTTTCAGTCGCAGGGGGAACAACTTTGCTTACACGCAGGAGACTTGCGGCCCTCTTATCCATCGCAGGCGTGGGCATAGCCATGCCGCTCGCCGGAGCGGCACCAGCCCAGGCGGCCCCTCCAACGACCGCCTGCAACACCATGTACAGCGCCCAGATCACCTTCTGGGCCATGACGTGCAGCCGACCGGGCCAGCCCGTGATCGGCGGCTTCGCGACCTGGCGGAACGTACCGATCACCTACGACCAGGTCAGCACCGACGCGACCGTGCAGACGGCGAACTACCTGCGCGTGACGCCCAACACCGACGGCGACGAGTTCGGCCGGAACATCGAGATCGGCCTGTACGCCGAGAAGACCGGCAAGACCACGATGAAGTACGGGCCCCGCTGGACCGAACTCGGCAAGGACGGCGGACACACCAAGGCCATCACCGCCGGCGTGAACCCGAGCAAACCGGACAAGCGGAACCACACCTACATGCTGGTTCGCCAGGACACCGGAAACCAGTGGGACGTCCTGTACGACTTCAACACCGTCGGCAGCACCACCGACCAGCTCAAGGTCATCGGGGGCGCCACCAACCGCGTCGACGTCGGTCTCGAGGTGACGGGCCCGCAGTACACGAACGTTCCGGACATCGCCAACCGCATGCAGTTCATGGACGGCAACCAGTCCTGGCACCAGGTTGCCACGAACAACGTCGCCAAGGTTCTCTCGCTGCCCACCTGCAGCAGCACGAACAAGCCGCCGTACTGCTTCACGAGCAAGCTGACGGACAACACCACGTTCACCCAGTGGACGGCGAGCAAGCCGCGCAAGCCCACGCCCTCCGTCGCTGTCACGCGGGACGCAGACGACCCGACGTCATGGGCCTCTCTGCTGGAAACCGAGGACGTACCAGCCACCTTCAACGGCGTCGACCAGAAGGCTCTGTCCGCGTGCTTGGACCAGGACCCTGACAGCTGCCTCCAGACGGTTCCCGGCCTGTCCGAGTGCGTGCAGACCGCCCACGTCTGCAACGCCGTCGCTCTGGAGGCCAAGCCAGAGGTCATGGCCGCCCGCGCTGCCGGCGATGCGCCCAGCGCAGCGTCCCTCCGCGAGCGCGCCGCGCACTCCTTCGCCATCGACCCGCAGCACATCGACCTGGCCCGGTCGTCGACCACCGCGGAACGGTCCCTGGGCACCGGGACAGAGACGACATGGACCGTCAGCTCCCAGCAGATGACAGCGGGACTCGAACACGACCACCGGCGCTATCGAGGCTTCACCGCCGTGTACTCGGCCCGCACCGGCCAGCTCCTCGAAGCCTGCTGGGGCGGGATGTGCCGTTCCTGAGCGGACGGAACCAGCAAGGCACCACCCGCGACGGCCGCCGCCACGAGCGATCCCGGCCGAGGCCTTCCACCATCCGAGACTTCACCACGCTTCCCAGGGAGCAACTCCGTATGCAGCACCCCAACCACCGAATACGACTGGTCCGCTGGGCCCTCCGAGCAGCAGCCGCCTGCGCCGTGACCCTCCTGACCACCACCGCCGCGACCGCGGCGCCCACTCAGGCGCACACACCGCGACCCGCGACGACCGCAGGGTTCGTGAACGCCTCGTCCGTTCCCAAGTCCGAGCTCCAAAAGCTGAACCACCCGGTTCCGTTCGCCGCCTACCGGCGCTCGCACGGCAAGCAGACGCGGCACGGCCACACGGTCCGACGCGCACCCGCGGACGAACAGTCGGACCTGCGCCAGCAGTGCGAGCAGCAGGCGGCAGCCGCGAAGACCCAGGCCGGCTGGATAAAGAGCCGCTTCGAGAGCTGCCAGAAGAAGCCGTACGACCTGATCCTGCGCGACAAGAACGGCACCGAGGCCATCGGCCGTCTCTGGTTCGACATGTGGACCCTGGGCTTCGCCTACGACGGAAGCCGCAGGGTCGACTACCTGGCCAGCGTCGAGAACATCCGCGTGCAGACCGCGCCTCCCGAGGACGCCACCAAGTGGAGCATCGCGCAGTCTTTCCGGGACGACGTCAACGCCAGCGCCAGCGACCCCAATCCGCAGATCACCGCTCCCAGCACGGTCCAGCGCGACGAACTTCTCGGGGTCTGGAACGACAAACCGACGTGGACGCTCACGTACACCTCCCCCGACCTGGGTGCCCAGTTCAACAACGGCAACCAGCAGAAGGTCGCGGGAACGGTCTCTATGGACCTCGGCGTCTCGTCGCCCAGCGTCTCCCCGTACAGCGAGGTCGACGCCTACCACTCCGGCGTCCGCTTCGACTACGCCGGACCCGTGGCCGGCAAGCACAAAGGTACGGTCTTCACCGGGGCCCGCGTGGAACTCGTGATGAGCCGCAAGGATCCCGAGGTCAAGGAGAGTGCCCTACACATCTACGACGCCCTGAAGCACCCGGAGCGCACCTTCCCGTCCTTCGCGGGTAAGACCGTCCCCGGGGAGAAGGAGCCCCTTCACCGGCTGGTCGACCCAACCAAGCAGAACGAGAACCGCGACAAGTCCACCAAGGAGTGCAGGGCGGTGTGGGGCGACTACTCCGGAACCGGGCTGGAGTGCGACGAGTACCCGTTCGCCAGTACAAAAGAAGGATCGACCAAGGGTGACAACCGGTACTCCGTCCGCCTGATCAGCGGCACGGACAACGGCGAAGGCGGCAAACGGATCTTGGCGATGTACACCACCAATCGGGTCCTGGACGGCGACCCCTTCTATGTGAAGATCACCGACTGACAGAGAGGCATCCCATGGCGCTCCTCGCCGAACACAGCGTTACAGCAAGCCCCGACCGCCGATTCGTCGAGGTCTACGACACCGACGCCTACCTAGGTGACGGAGCAGCCATGGCAGCCGCTGAGGTACAGGTCGTAGCCGGCAACGGCTACCACCTGTACCTGCTCAGCCTCCAACCTCGCATCAACGTGCAAGTCACCGTCCGCATCTGGGACACACCCCCCAAGCCCCCCGCCGACGCCGAAGGCCACACCCCGGTCAGCATCGAGTCCGAGACCGGCACCCTCGTCGTCAACCAGCTGACTATGGGCCCGGCCGGCGAGATCACCCTGCCCCGCCCGGGCGTTTACGAAGGCTACGCGTGGTGGACCGGACGCGAAGCGGCATCCACCTACTACGACGAGACCCTGACGAGCATCACCGACGACTGGACCCTCGAGCAGATCCAGCACGCCTGGTCCCAGTGCCCCGCTGACGAACGCTACGTCCTCGACCTGGCCTTCACCCGGGAGTCCGAACCGGACGACGATGATGACGAATGACAGCCCGCGATCGCCGTGCGCGGGGACTCTCCGTGGAGAGGCGCGCCATGCCAAGCAACTATGCTTGACACATCAAGTCAGTTTTATGTGGTTGAACGGTCCCGGAGGGCGTTGTGGCGAAGAAGCGGTTCCCCTATCTCCTGGGGCACGGCGAGATCGCGTCCCTCTACGGCGTGGAACGACAGACCTCCCAGCTGTGGAAGACCCGCGGGGTGTTGGGTGAGCCGGACGCGGTGATCTCCGGAAACCCGTACTGGCTGCTACCGACCGTGCTCGGTCTCGCCGAGGACGGGTCACGGGAGTACCTGTCGGAGCGGCTCAAGGAGTACAAGGCTGACATCGACGGCGGGTACGAGGTCAGCGACGCGGCAGAGCTGCCGCACATCGTCGGTCTGAAGGAGATCCCCTGGATCTTCGGCAAGAAGTACATGGACATCTACCAGTGGCGGGTCCGCAGGAGTTTCGCGCCCGAGGACGCGATGGTCTCCGGCTCACCTCTATGGCTGCTGGAGACCGTGCTGGAGGACGCCGAGCGCCGTGGGCGCGTGACTGTCCAGGACGGCATCGACCGCATTCGGGCGGGGGAGCGCGAACAGATCAAGCCCCGCGGCCGTAAGCCGGCGGCGGAGCCGAAGCCCACTCCGCCGCCGCTGCCGGATACCAGGACCTTCCGGCCGGGTGAACACTCGGCGGAAGAGGTCGCCGCGTTCGCGGCAGAGCTGTTGGAGGCCGGCTTCTCCCTGTCGGTACGGCCGAAGCGATAGCGGAGTCGGCGGCTCGGCGGACGGCGCCGCCCTGAGCCGGGGTCCCACCCCGCCGAGCGCACTACGCCGTGGCGCGTGCTTCCTGCCAGCGGGCGGCGTTCACCTTGTCGAGACGGTAGAACGCCTCAGCCGGGTAGGTGGAGTCGGGATCGGTAGCCCACTCGAACTTCATCGGCCAGTTACCCCGCCCATAGTGCGCGTGCAGATGCCGGGTGAAGGCAGCCAGGGCACCCTTGATCTGACCGCGGTCGAGGTTGATGCGCTCGACGAGGGCGGTGGTGCTGTACGCGCGCTCCGGCTCGGCGGCGAGGAGGTCCAGCATGGCAGCGACGCGCTGGATCGACGGCAGATCCGTGGCGATGAGCGACCTGAAGTTCTCAACGGTCCACTCCTTCACCGGCCAATTTTCGTCGGGCTCGGCACCCTGGGTCCCGCCGGGCAGCGGACTGCTCATCTCGCCCTCCTTCAGGTCCAGTTCGGCAAGCAATGCGTAGACGCGAGTGACGTACTGAGCAGGGACCGGTACAGAGATGAACTGCTGGTCACGAGACATGAATCCCCCAAGTGTGGTCGATGAACGACCCTTTGACGTCTACCAGACTGACAGACAGGCAAGGTGACTGTCTACTTTCGTGGGGACTCAGTCTCCTTTTCCGACACTCAAGGCAGACCGAAAATGACGACACCGCCGCACCGGAAACACGACATGGACCACATGCGGGGTGCCAATCGACACTCGGGACACCTAGGGTGTGCGTCAACATGTGTGGAGACGCTTGCAGGACATTTTCATGGATGAACGGTGCGTCAACGAGGAGAACCTCCACAGGGACACGAGAGGGGTCAGGCACACCCGAGCCAAAGCACCCTTCGAGCGGCCGCGCCAGCGACCCGCAGCGGCAGATCGCCGCGGGTTCAGGGGCCCAAACCGCGCCCTACTCCCGCACCACACCCACCCGCCGTGCGAGCGACACCCGGCACGGCGCCACCAGCCGCACCGTCACCGAACCGGCCAGACCAGCACAACACTTGACGCAAGCGATCAAGTGAAATAGATTTATATCATCTTCAATTGATCTCAACATGTGTTGCAACAGTTGAGCGACGCATTCAATTTTCGGATACTTGGAGGGGGCGTGGCCGACACTCCGGTCACCTGGCTCGCGATCCGCGAGGACCAGAAGGCGTTCGAGGACCAGCAGTTACGCGCGTTGCGCGCGGCCTTCCCGGACCTGGCGGAGGCCAGTCCGGCGCAGCTGGGGATCTTCTTCCACTACTGCAAGGCTTCTGGGCTGGACCCATTCGGCCGGCAGATCTACATGATCAAACGCAAGTCGCGCAGCGAGATCCGCTGGACCATTCAGACCGGAATCGACGGCTACCGGCTCATCGCGCGCCGGGCCGCCGACCGGGCCGGACAGTCCATCGCGTACGAGGACTTCGTCTGGTACGACGCCGAGGGCGGCGAGCACACGGTGTGGCTGCGCGAGGAGCCCCCTGCCGCGTGCCGGCTCGTCGTCTGGCGCGGCGGCTCCCGCTTCCCCGCCGTCGCCCACTGGCGCGAGTACGCGCCGAAGGTGTGGGACTACGAGGCTCAGGAGTACAAGCTCGGCGGCCTGTGGCCGCAGATGCCCGCCAGCCAGCTGAGCAAGGTCGCCGAGGCTCTCGCCCTGCGCCGGGCCTGCCCCGCGGACCTGTCCGGCCTGCACGTCGACGAGGAGATGCACGCGGCCGACGCAGCGGAGTCTCGCGAGCGCGTCCAGGCCGCCGCCGCGCGACTGGGGAACGGCGGGAAGGCCGAGCACGCTGACGAGTCCCGGCGGGACGGGGAAGCCTCCTCGTCCGGCGACGTGGTCGAGGGGGAGGTCCTCGAAACTGGTAGTGGCACGGAGGCGCCTGGCGCCACTTCAGCACAGGACAGCGAGAGGCCGCCGCCAGCCGATCCACGCGCCGAACTGGACCAGGCACGCAGGGAGGTCCAGCAACTGGCCGGCAGCCTGGACATGGGCTTCGACACCGTCAACGAGCGGTCCTTCGAGGACTTCGGTGTCTCCTTCCAGGACGCCAGCACCGATCAACTGCGCGTCCTCCTCAACACGCTGCGGCCTGACGGCGGCGGCGAGACCGCGTCCGACAGCCCCGCCGATCCCGACTCGACGGCCGGCACCCCACCCACGCGCAGACGCGCCCCAGCCAAGAAGGCAACGCCCCGCAAGGCCGCGGCGAAGAAGACCGCCACGCGGAAGAGCACCGCGGAGAAGCCGACGGCCCGGACCCGGAAGTCCTCCCGGAGCGGGACCACCACCGACTCGGCCCAGTAGCCCCTCCTGCCCGTCAGGCGACAGGACAGTCCAGCCAACAGAGTGCGAGATCACCATGCCCACCGACGACAGCATCGCCGGACACGCCACCGTCCCGGTTCCCGACCTGTGGAAGGGCGCCCACCGCGACGACCGCGCCAGACCTCGCTCCCGCCAGCGCCTCCTTGGCCCCTCCTCGATCGGCCTGTGCAGACGCCGCGCTGCCTACGAGGTCCACGGCACGTGGCCGACGGACCTCGCCGACAACATGCACGCCGCGATCCTCGGCACCTGGTTACACGAGGGGATCCTGCGCGTGCTGCGGGAACAGTACGGCGCCCACACCGAGCTGGAGCTCACCAACGGCGTGATCCTCGGCCACGCGGACGCCTACTGGGCTCCGAACGATCCTCGCCGCCGAACCCCGGGGGCCCAGGCCATCGACTTGGGCGTCGTGGAGGACGTGAAGACCAAGAGCACCCGTGCTCTCGACGTCGTCGTACGCCAGGGACCCAGCCAGGCCGAGTGGTTCCAGGTCCACCTCTACGCGCACCTTCTCCGCACCGGTGGTCTCAAGGACCACCCCGACCTCCCCGCGGGTGAGCCGCTGCCGGTCGACGTCGTACGGCTGCGCTACGTCGGCCGTGAGTACGGGCAGGTCGTCGTCCACCAACGCCCGTACGACGAGGACGTCACGACGCAGGCCCTGGCGTGGGCCGAGGACGTCCTGGACAGCTCCGAGCCAGAGGCCATGCCGCGCGACCTCGACGGCCCGGGACTGTCGATCATCTGCGACAACTGCCCCTTCAGAACGACCTGTTGGAATCTCGACCGGCTCGCCGACGACCGGGCCCCGCAGACGATCCTCGTCGAGGACACGGCGGCCGTCACCGAGGCCCTGCGCGCCTACGCCGACGCCGCCGAGGTGGAGAGCGCCGCGAAGAAGCGCAAGGCCAAGGCCCGCAAGATGCTGGACGCGGCGGACGCCGGTACGTACGGCGCCTTCAAGCTGTCCTGGTCCGGCGGCCACCCACGTCCTCCCGAGCCCGACCCCGAGGCGATGATCCGCATCATCGAGGGCCTCGGCGTCGGCCTTCCCATGCGGCCCGGCGGGCGGACGTCGCGCACCATCAGCGTCTCCCGGGTTCCCGAGGCCGGCTGACCCGAACGTCCTGACCACGACCACAGGTCGGGGCCATCCCACCGCCGTTACCGGCTGCTGGTGGCCCATCCACATCTGCTCACCGGACACACCCTGGAGGGGGAACCATGTCATCACCCACGCCCCGCGAACGGCTCGCGGGCAGCGGAGAGTCGCCCGACGCAAAGTTGCTCGGCGCCTGGGCACGCATCGAGCGGACGCTGCAGGAGATCGCGAGCTTCGAAACGAACGACGTCTGCGTCATCGCTCTGCTGCTGCGCCTCGCAGAGGTCCTCGAGAGGCCGGCGTCCCTCGCCGACCTGGCCGAACCGCCGTACCCGCTCACCGCCGACATCATCCGGCGGCTCCTGGCCGACGCGCTCACCGCGAGCTGGCCGCGCATGGCGCACGACGGCCACGCCGACGACGTCGCCGATTCCCTCATGAGTGTCGTCCTGCCGATCGTCTCCCTGTCGCGGGACGTGTCGTTCGGCTGGCGCGGCAAGGCTGTTCGGGCTCTCGACGAACGTGACCGGGCACGCACGGCCGCGGTCGCCCTGGAGCAGCTGGCCGCCGAAGCCGCCCGTCTCCTGCGTGTTGGGCTGCCGGGGCAGGCCCTCGCTGTCCTGGAGAGCGACGGTCGGCCCCTCGGCCCCTGTGCTGCCCCAGGGCTCGTCGACGACACGGCGCCGTCTGCCCGCCCCCTCAAAGACCGCGGGGCACACAACGGCGACCCCCGGTACGCCGACACGCCCGACGAGGGCGTGTGGCTCCCGGAGCGCATGTTCGTCGTGACCGCCACCCGGCGTTGCTCCGACGGTGACTTCCCGGTCCTCGATCTGCATGGTGCCTATCCGCTGGTGGAGGACGCCAACGGCCGTGCCCGTGACCTCGTGCTCGAGCTGTCGCCCGCCGACCCCGCCATGACGACCAACCCTGTCGACGGCTCGGTCGCGGTCACCGTCCCGCCGAACGGCTCGTTCACCGGGCTCATCGAAGTGGTCGAGTTGAAGGTCGACCCGTACTCGTCGGAGTCGACGCGGATCGTTCAGCACAAGCCCACACGCGAGGACACGTACGCCCCGGACGGCGGCCGCGGCCTCGACGGTAAGGAATGAGGGGACCGTGCGCCCCGCCTTCACGCCCCGGCCGCGCACCGTGGCGTCCGCGTTCGTACTCAGCGGCACCGATCCGGCCCGCGGGCCCAGACCCCGCGTCCACGTCAGCACCACCGCCACAGGCGTCCCCGGGGTCGACTCCCTCGCGGTCGAGCGGGTCGTCAACGGAGATCTCCCGCTGCCCGACCTTAACGAGGCCGAGCGGGAACTCGCCGCACGACTCATGACCCGCGAGGGCCTGGGCGCGGAGGAGATCGCCGAGCGCCTCCGTGTGGAGCCCCGCACCGTCACCCGCTGGCGGGCGGCCTGGAAGAAGGAAGAAGGGGAAGGCAGTTGAGCATCGAGGCCATGGCGTGGGCCTTCCGGCAGGACATCCCGAAGCCGGGCGCGAAGCTGGTGCTGCTGGCCCTGTGCGACTTCGCCGACGAGCAGTGGTCGTGCTTCCCGGGGCAGGCCACTCTGGCGCAGAAGACGAGCCAGGGGGAGCGCACGGTCCGCCGGCACCTGGACTGGCTGGAGGCGGAGGGGTTCATCGTCTCGCACGCCCGTTTCTCGGACGGGCGACGCACCAGCAACCGCTACACGATCCACGCCCCTCGGCCGCAGGCGCCACCACCGTCGGGTTCGCCGGCGTCCGACTCCGAGGCTCCCGCCCGGGAGGCGAGAAAGGGCGGGCAGAAGCGCGTCGGCAGACGGACAAAGCAGGCGGCCAAAACGGCCACCGGTCAGACTGGCCAGCGGCCAGGTGCGACAGAGGAACCGGCCAAACTGGCCGGGGAACCGTCAGTGAAGTTCCCCCCTGATCTTGGACAGCGTGTTTCTACGCTGCGGGGGTGAAGTCGTGTTGCAGCCTAGCTCGGGTTTCGAGCGGGGTGAGGTACC